>JAPKCA010000003.1 GCA_028823145.1 Flavobacteriales bacterium | reverse complement strand
CGCTGACGCATCTGTGACCTCACCGTATGGGCTATTTCCACGTGCTGAATTGGCATTTTCATAGGACGGGCGGATGTTGAAGAGGTCCGATTTCATGGGAGACAATGAACCGAAAAAACTTTGAGGGACAATGTGTTCGGTGTTGATGGGATTTAAATACGTGGTAAAGTCAGCGGGTTGTTCAAAGCCTGTGTACACGCAATAAATCCAGTCACTTTGCTCATCTGTATAGCCAAACATTTGTGTTCTGGCCCCGTTGTAACCCAAATCAGAAAAGAAAGGCTCGTACCAATTGGAATTCAGCCATTCACGCAAAGGCTCCATGTTCAAATTGTCCGGTACAGCGGGTTGAGCAAAGCTTGAGACTGCAAAAAAACATCCGATTGCCAGCAACGTCCAATGACGAGACAAAGCGGACCAGGGGGGTTGGTTGGGCAAATACATGGCAATCTAAGATACGGATATTCTGTTCCGAAAGTGTCCTATTCGCTGTCAACCACTCGGGCAAAGTGCAATTCAGTGAAATCAAAGTCTGGATTGGGCACGTCAAAGTCCAAGGACTCCACGTCACCTTTCATGTTCATGGAGAATTGAGCCATTCCTGTGGGAAGCATCATCTGCGTTCCCCAGTGCAATCGAAAGGTGTCGTAATGCCAAGGTTCTAACCAACCCTTGAAGAGGTCCGTTGGGATGAAATCAAACTCCAATCGATTGTCATTCTGGGTAATACGGACATCACCATACATTGGGTCTCGGTACAATCCTTGATACTTCTCCAATGAAAAAGATGGGGAGGCTTGAGGGACGCGAGAAGCGATTAGGGCTTCTTCATCTTCGATGCGGTTTTGCGGTTCCAACCGTTTTCGTTCCAACAAGAATTCAATGGTTGGAGATTCCTTTTTACCCTCGAGTAACATTCCCATGGCGTCATGCCCCCAACCCCAAGGGACGGATGAGTTGGCATTGGTCATGATGATCATCCCTAGTTTTTCTTCGGGCACTAAAACTTGTCTGCTGATCATGCCATCGTATCCTCCACTGTGGGCAACCATTTTCCGTCCATGTAAGGTGTATAGCTCCCAACCCAGGCCATAGCCTCTAAAATGCATGCTTGGAAAACGATTCCGATACCATGAAGAAACGGGGATAGGGGTATGCATACTCCACATTTCATGGGTTCGCTGCCTGCTCCATAACGTATCTGTTGCGGTCCGACCGCTGTCCAATTGAACCATCATCCAGCGGGCCATTTCTTCGGTGCTGCTGATCAATGCACCTGCCGGTGCCATGTTGTCCCAATTCAACCACTCGATGGGAATTTGTTCCCCAGATTCCAATTCGTTGTGCGGTGATGCCACATCTGATCTCGTTTCGAGGTCATCCGTACTCAGAACGGACTGTGGCATTCCTACTTGATCGAGCAATGCTTGTTGTATGTAGCCCTTCCAAGGTTGTTCAGTCACACTTTCGATGACTGCACCTGCAGCCATGAACATGAGGTTCTGGTAGCCATATGTTGTCCGGAAAGGACTGGTGGGCTTCAAGTGTTTTGAACTGACCAAAACTTCTTTACTCGTGAGTTTGGAGCCATACCAGAGCAGATCACCACTGAATGTTTCGAGTCCGCTACGATGACACAACAAGTCTCGGATGCGCATTTCAGAGGTGACATAGGGGTCGTACAGTTCAAACCAGGGCAAGTGTTTTTGTACGCGATCATCCCATTCAATCAAACCTTGATCTACCAATTGGGCCAGCGCTGCGCTAGTGAATGCCTTGGTGTTGGAAGCAACGGCATACAAGGAGTTCGGTGTGGTAAGTTGGCCGGATCCAGCCATCCGTTCTCCATAGGATTTGCTGAAAATCACTTTTCCTTCATGTACAATGGCGACGGATAGCGAAGGAAGATTGAAGTTTTTTTGAGAAGAAGCCAAAGCGGCGTCCAATGTGGTTAATTGTCGGGGCTTTATGGAGATTTGAGCGTTTGAAATGGACCATAAAGTGAGTAGGCTCAATAGGATGAGGATTCTCTGGCTGAATTGGACGGTTCGGAATGGAAGAATCATAGAGTGAAAGTGATTTTAGATGGGCTAATTTCGTGCACATGGCTTCAAATGCGATTCAAGTAGGCTCAAAGGTTCGTTTTCTAAACGATGTAGGGGAAGGTGTTGTTACTCAATGCATGGATAAGGACCGAGTGATGGTGGAAGATGAGAATGGTTTTGAATTTCCCCATGCCATAAATCAGTTGATTTTGATAGTCGATCGGCAAGCGGAACTTTCTGGTTATGATCGAAGTGTTCCTACCGTCGCTGAAATACTTCAACAAGAGGTGAGCTCTTCAGATCAACGGGCGATTGAAAAAGACTTCAATTCGAGATATACCGAAATCCAGGAGAGGAGGCTTCATACGGATCAAGTCGAAGTGGACTTGCACATGCATCAACTGGTGGATTCACAACGTGGACTCACTCCTGGGGCGATGTTGGAATTGCAACTCGCCCATTTTGAACGAATGCTTCGCATTGGGATTGAGCAAAAAACCAAACGAATGGTGTTTATTCATGGCATTGGACAAGGGACCCTTCGCCATCAAATTTGGTCGAGAATTGAGCAATTTTACCCGAACTGTTCTTGCCGATCAGCCGATCCAAGGCGTTATGGAAGTGGTGCTACAGAAGTGTGGATTGATGAGAGAGCTTTGTCTAGATAAGCTTCATTCAGCCTTCTTCTTTTTTTGCTCTGCGGCCCATTCTTTTGCAATGACGCTCAAATTTCGCTCGGGATTATCCAGCATCATGGAGTTCAAACTCAGGGATTGTGGCGTTTCCAATTCTGTCATCGATAAGACTCGGAATGCATATTGAATGTGCCCTGCTCCATTGGATTGCTCGAATTGAACGATGGGCTGTTTCGATGATTCGAAGGGCAAGGTGTACCCGGGGACTGGTTGCATGCTTAGCCACCGATTGACCCCATCTGCTTGCCAAAGTGTTTTTGAACCAAGTGCGACGGTCATTGTCTTGGTATCATCCTCAAACCCCAAGGTTAAGAGGGAGTCATTGGAGATGACTTTCCAGGGAGACTTTCGCTTTTTTGCTTGACCAGTTTGATTGCCCCGAAGGCCCATTTTTGTAGCCATGGCCGCTGGGATAATGGTGCCGTTTTGACTGGCGATGAATAAGCTAGCCAATTGATTCGTTGCCGGGTCAAAGTAGAGCCACTCGTTTGTTTTAATCGTATCCAAGACCCAAGCGAGTGGGCCATCCTTCTTTGGGTTAAACCAAAACCGTTGGACCAGTGAACGGCCTCCGCGCGTCACCTCAATTTCCAATTCATGGCTCCAGGACATTTCACCTTCTCCCAAAGGAGACCGGGTGATATTTCGCAATTGTGTCTGCAGCATTTGCTGTGTTTCACGATGGGCTTGTTGAATGGAATCTTCTTCAGAAATTGAAGGGGTATTCCCCTCTTGAGTCCAACACAAATTTGCCATGAGACAAAAGACAAGAATGCTAAGTGGACGTGCGCAAATAATCCGGTTCATGTGGCTAATATACAAATGAGCTCAACCATTTCGAGGTCTTCGCCGAGGTCGCTTGGGGTTGTTCCACGGATCTTTCATATCGGGATCACGTACGTCGATATTCTCCTTGAGAACCCAATGGTTTTTTTGCCAAACCAGCGCATCATAGGTCATGTCAGGACCGTAAAACGCTGTTCGCCCAAGGAGTGAAGCGTCAGGGGCGCTTAAGTGATCCATGACAATCATGTTCAAATCCTCTCGCCACCGCAACATGGCCGTTACGGTATCCGCAAACTCCAAGATCAATCGTTTTTGTGAACCTTTTCCAGCATCAATGACCGGTGCTCCGAACCGCAATTTTCCACCATTAATAGTCAAGGTTTCCACAATTTTACGTGTCCGAATTCCATCTGCTCCGTCCCATCCTAGGAGGGTATAGATGGGTGTTTTTCCTAGGTGTTGAAGGATGAGTTCATAGTAAATTGCTCCGGGCCATTTTTCGGGTTTAAATCGCTTTTTAGAGTCGATCGAAGAATTGGCAACTTTTGATGCGTATTGCTCCAGCTCCTTGACTATTTGATGGCCAAAACGATCAAAAAAGATAACCACCCCTCCATAAAGTTGAGTTCGATTCTTTTTTTCGGCATTCCAAGTGATGATGGCAAGGCGTTCATTCTTTTCACCTACATGAACAACTCCCATCCTGTCTCCTAATGCGTCCCATGACGTGGTCCAGAAATCATTGGAACGCCATGTGTCAAGCATCGCTTCTTGAAGTGCCAGATGAGCAAGATGAAGTTCATCTTCGTCGGCCGCTTGGATTAAATTTTGGTGTAAACCCACCAATTTATCGATGGGGTTTTCGACCACCGGAGTGGAAGAATGTCCCATCTCCACCCAACCAAAATTGAATAAACAGATGACAAAGAAGAAGCACTTCATATGAGATGAACGTGGGTTCAAGTCATTGCATTGCCTAATGATTGTACATTCCATGGCTTACAAGTGAAGGAACGCTTTTTTAGCAAGCAACAACTCTTCCGATTCCCGATGTTCAGGGTCATCCACACAACAATCTACAGGACAAACTGCAGCGCACTGTGGTTCGTCATGAAAGCCAACACATTCAGTGCATTTTGAATGGGTGATGTAATACACGTCCATGCTTCCGGGATCTTGCTCTTGTTCTGCATCTACGGTGCCAACAGTTGGGTGATCTCCAGAACCTTTAAAGCCTGTGCCATCTGCAAATTGCCATCCTGCCCCCCCTTCATAAATAGCATTGTTGGGGCATTCTGGTTCACATGCTCCGCAATTGATGCATTCATCAGTAATCATAATCGCCATGTAGTCTTTCTTCTCGTTTGGTGCGAACTAACTTCGCCGCGAAGATACGCAGCATGCATAGGAACCCATTGGAATCATCTTTTGTTCATCTCGGAAAGTGGTTAAGAGGAGAAATCTCGGGCGAAGGCTCGGACGATATGTCTTTGCTAACTGCTGCTGAAGAGGCCAATCGGTGGTTCACTCCAGAGCACTCGAAGCAAGCCATGATCGCTGTCGGTGATTGGCTGATAGCCGACACCTTGGCTCAATGGATGCGCCCATATGCCGTTCCAAGTCCCGAGAATAATCCAGCTTTAAGGATTGGGTTAATTTTGGCTGGAAACCTGCCGATGGTTGGTTGGCATGATGTTCTTTGTGTTCTTCTTTCTGGACATTTTGCTGTGATAAAATGCAGCTCATCTGATGCTATTTTGATTCCTGCGGCCTTGAGTGCCATGTCAAAACACGGAGGGGAAGAGGTGACCAGTCGGTTTGAATTCGTGCCAGGACCCATGCGTGAAGTAGATGCCGTGATTGGCACGGGAAGCAACAATACAAAACGTCATTTCGAATATTATTTCAGCCATGTTCCGCGAATTCTAAGAGGTCAACGGACGAGTGTCGCGGTATTGGATGGCAAGGAGACAGAGGCAGATTGTGTCGAGCTTGGGAACGATGTGTTCGGATATTTTGGAATGGGATGCCGGAGTGTGACAAAGTTGTTCTTGCCCCGTGGATTTGATTTGGACCGCTTGTTTGCCGCATGGATTTCATGGTCTTTCCTCGGAAACCATAACAAATACGCGAACAATTACGATTACCACAAAGCGATTTGGTTGCTCAATCAAGATGCGTTGCTCGAAAATGGATTTGTCCTGCTCAAAGAGGATCGACAATGGGTCAGTCCCGTCGGAACGTTGTACTATGAATTTTACGATAATGTAATCGAGGTGGAGGCTCAATTGGATGTTTACCAAGACGGCTTGCAATGTGTTATTCGAAGGCCTGAAGCTGATCGTTTGAAGGTTTCCACACCGGTCGTTGGCTTGGGAAAAGCCCAGTGTCCAGCGCCCTGGGATTATGCAGATGAAGTCGATACCATGAAGTTTCTGTTGGAGCTATCTTTACAGCATGATTGATTGGATGAAGATGAACACTTGGAAGAAGCATTGGCTGCCCATTTCCGCACTTGCAGTTATGGTTGTTGGGGGGTTAGGCTGCTCGACAGATATTGATTTGACGGCTCCATACCAGCGTACACCAGTGGTTTTCAGTCTGCTGGATGCTGCTCAGGACACTCAATGGGTTCGAATCAATCGAACGTGGTTGGGGGATGGCAATCAATTTGATGCGGCGATGGTTGCAGATAGTAGCGAGTACCCTGCCGCTGATTTGCAAGTTCAAGTGACGGAGCGAATGAATGGCATGTCTGTTCGGAATTGGCCATTGCAAGACACCGTGATTCAAAACAAAACAGAAAACGGCATTTTCTACGCGCCAGAGCACCAGATGTGGTATTTCGTTCCAAAAGGAGGGTTAAACGCGGATGCCGAGTACGATTTTGATTTGGAAATTGTAGGTGATTCAAGTGCAGAGGCGACGACCAATATGATTGCGAATCAAATTGGCAACATTACTCAGCCGCCTCCAGGTGTCGCGAATTTTAAATTGGGATTTGTGAGCTTGGGTTTTCAAACGACTTACCCGGACATTACGTTTAAATGGTCCTCCACAGCTGGAGCAAAACGGTATGATATCACCGTGATGATTCATGTCATGGAGCGCATTTGGGAAGATTTGGGCCATACGGTTTTGCTAGAGGAAAAGGAGCGTGTGGTAGAATGGAACATTGGCTCCCTAAGCACGAATGATGATGGAGGCGGTCAGGTCCTGCAAAAGGCAGTGAGTGGCGAGCGGTTTTTCACCACATTGACAACGCAATTGGAAGAAGACCCATACATCACAAGGGTGCTTGGCACATGGGATGGAAATGTGCAAATTGCGAGGGCCATCGATTTTATTTTAACCATTGCTAACGATGAATTGGCGACTTATTTGGAAATTAATTCACCCGTCACGGGTGTCATCCAAGAGCGCCCAGAGTACACGAATATCAAAGGAGGTTTGGGGCTTTTTGCAGCCCGTGCATCGCAAGGGGTTTACGGTATTGGTTACACCACCTCGACCATTCAGTATTTGATGGAAGGGGACGCTACAGCCGCTTTGAATTTTTGTACCCCCAATCCGTTTTCTGATTTTTATTGTGATTAATCATAGCCATGCAGCACACCTTATCTATATCGCTTCAAGAAGCTACCATTGAGTTCTCCATGGGGCTTTATACCGTTCGCTTTCATGCTGAAGCGGTGTTGGATCTGAATCAGATCATGCGTGTGGAAGAAGCCCGACGGGATTTGCTCCCAGGAGGTACAGGGCCTGTATTGGTTTTGATTCCGAAAAACGTGGCTCTCGTTGAACAAGAGGCCTTGGCTTGGATGGGAACGGAATCAGCGATGCAGGGAGTTCCAGCGCGTGCTGTGGTCGTTCCATCTTCGATTCAGGTACTTCGTGATCAGATCCGGTGGGCCTTATTTAAGCCAGCAGTGCCGTTCAGGATTTTCCGAAACCCTCAAGTTGCAAAAGGTTGGGCCCTCGATACGTGGTATGACCAGCAGGTTGGCCAGGAAATCGATGCTTTTGGGGATTTGGGAAAGTTGGACGTTTGATGGTTGTGCTGCATCGCGGATTGGATGCGTGCGCTTGCTATTGAATCAGCAAGCGACTTGATTGGCCATCGACGACGATAAAGTAAACACCGCTTGGTAGGTCCGATGGGAGATGCATGTCATTGCCCATTCCTTCATCTAGGGTGCGACCAGAGCTATCGAGAAACTTCCAGTTTTGTGCATTCACATTCCAAGTAATGGAACTTCCGGCCTCGGCGGGATTCGGGTACAACTCCAATCGATCATCTCCTTCATGACTCTCGATTCCATTGGGTGTGCCAAGATCTTGAAAGGTTGCCCAACTTGGAATGCCACTCGTGGTGGTGACTTCTAAAAGAGGGAAGCCGTGCCCATTCGCCCACCATTGGTAAATCACTTGTTCTCGATCGATGACAAAAGGCTCTCCCAATTGCTCGATGTAAACACTGTCCACAGCACTCAATTCTGTCCGAATTCGCAGGACATCATAGTCCCCACTCGGTAAAATCAACGTTCCCCAAGCATCGGCTGTCACTTCTCGAGTTTGATCCAGCCAATACCCCAAGATGCCCGTCAAATCCAGAGCAAATGAACCGGTACTTGAAAAGCTTTCTCCAAACGAAAAGGGGAGTGGGAAGAATTCGTCGATGTCGTCATAGGGTACGGGTAAATCAAACCCGGCTGAACTCAGTCCTATTCCTGCAATGGCGTAGTAATCATTGTCCGTTTGATAGAAATTGTTGAATCCGTCGAGTGGAATGCCCAAATCGATGCCCAAATCGGGAAAAACGGTGGGTAGGAAAAAGTCGCATTGGTAGGCCGAGTTGAATGGGCTGTTGAAAGCAATAGAAGCGGTGATGGAGGCTTCACTCATGGGGGAAGGAGTGATGGGAGCATCTACAAGTGCAATCAAATTGCTGAAATCCCATGTGACGTCCGCTCCCGCTAGGTTGAGCAAATTGAAATCCAAAACGGTGGTATTGACGATAGGGTAGGTCGTGCCTCCCTGCGGCAGATCACTTGATTCAATGGTGGTTTGACTCCACATCGAAGGGGAGAGAATAAGCATCCAAACAGCGGGGGTAATTCGAAATAGATGTTTCATGGGGTGGATTTGAAGGCTAAAGTTAATCGGCATTGTTCGACTTCGACTTTTTCTCCCTCCTCAACTTCCAATTTCCCCAACGGTTGAAATCTCTTTGGAGCCGGATGCCAACTCCTTGCGTCTTGGTGCCATATGGAACGCTCAGCCCTTGGTTGGTTCGGGTGTGCCCGGTTACTTGAAAATTCCCATGCTGGTCCAAATCATAACTCAAGGTCATGTCCTGTAGTTGCACATCCGATGCCGAAACATGGGTTAAATTCTGCGTTCCAATGGCTCCTTCGATATGCAAGCGGTCGTTCATCAATCGAGTGCTCAATGCCACAGCAAGGGCTTGTTCCCCGCTCAACTGATCGTTGGTGTAATCAACGCCAATGTCTATCTCCGGGGAGATTTGTGAAATCCAATGCCCCAATTGATTGGCGATGAAAGCTGTGCTTTTGTCTTGGACACCCGTGCCTCCGATGGCCGAAGTAATGGGGTCAGGACTGAGGAATTGATTCAAAACCAACAAGCTAAGAGCCTGGCGATTTAATTCTTCCTCGTTGATCAGAGCTCCTTCAACGAGTGCTTGGATTTGCGGTGATGCATCCGGTACCGAAACGGTGAATTCTATTTCAGGCCGCATCAATTCCCCTTCAAGAGCCAGAATCAAATCAACAGGAATGCGCCCGGGTAAGTCCGTCTCATCGGGGAGTAAGCCCGATAAATCGGTCCTGACTTGGTACTTTGTATCCAAATTTATTTCTGCGTCATATGGATCACCAAACCAGGTGATGGTTCCTCCCGGTGAAATTTCGAACCGCTTATTGATCAAATTTTGAAGCGTGAAAAAATAATCCCCCTCAACAACCTCCAACTGCCCGTCCATGGTGAACCGTTCAAAATCGTCAACGCCGAGCGCAATGGTTCCTTTTGTCCGTCCAATGATTTCATCTCCCACGCTTTCATCAAAAATGATGCGGGCCTCCGCGTCTTCGTTCACCTCTACCCTGAGATCCATTCGAATCCTTGACAAATCCTGTTTCGGAGCTATAGCTGGGATTTCGGTAGTTGGTGCTGTGAAATGGATAAATGATGCGTAAGATGCATCAGAGGCTCCATCCAAGGGCAATGCAAATTGCGTTTGGGCAGACGTTTTTAAATTTGCCTCAATCTGCAGGTTATCTGAAAATCCAAAGACGTTGATGTCACCTGTTGCATGAACCGTTCCGTAGAAGAGGTCGTTTTGGTCACGTTTGAGATTCATCCATTGAATGGCCTCTGTGGCCTCCAATCCGATATCAACATTCCAGTGGTCAAAGGATTGATGTAAAATGGTGCCATTTAGTTTCGCGTGATGACCTTGTTCATCCGTAACGATCCATTGATCTAAGGCAAATTGGTCCGGTTCGATTTCGCACCTTCCATCCAACTGGTACGATGTGCCGAGGTATTCGATGTTCACTTCAACGGCATTGGATTGAATCCAACCATTCATCTCAGGTGATTGTCGGGTTCCTTGGATAGCCAGCTCTCCATCAGCACTGCCGCTCAGGCCAACCGATTGCTCCGGCAACCATGAATTGATCCACTCTAGAGGTACTTGCTTCAAGAGCAATTGCGCTCGGAGGGGTCCTTGAGGCTCATGTGGAATCTGACCTGTTCCACCCCATGTAGATGTTGCATCTTCTCTTCCTTCGACCCAAAACGTCGTGCTTTTTGCATCTCCGGATAAAACGCATTCGAGGTTGGATACCGTTACGTTTTTCCAGGTGATTGAATCCATGTCCAATTGAGCGCCATACTCCCAATCGTCTAACGTGCCATGCCAATCCAGGTCTAGTTGGGTGCGTTGAGCTTGCCATCCCGGAAACCCGTAAGTCCCGAGGTCGGGCCATGATGTTCCCTCCGCGGATAGGGTCCAATCACTCGGATGGGATTGGTGCAAGACTCCACCTGTTTGAATCGTCCAATCTTTGGACTTCCAGGTAAGTCCCTCACTCTGAATGCTCCATTGTCCTTGGTGGCTTGCGATTTGGAGAACAGGTCTTGCTGTGGTGAGTTGAAACACCTGATCTTCATAAGGCCATTGGAATTTAGAAAATTCAACCCGTTGCCGATTGTCTTGGTCAGGGTGCATGGACCATTGCAACTCGGTTGAAATGGGTTCTTTCCCTTGCCATTCTACGTCACTGTACCAAATGGTGTCACCATGCAGGTCCCAAGCTGCATTGGAAATCCAGGGGGCATGATTTTGCAAGAGCGAATCACATTGCACGTTGAGGAAGAATTCCTGGACGTTCCCATCAGCCTGAAGCAGCACGTTCTTCGCCTCAAAGGAATCCCATGAGAAAGAGGGAATGGTCAATTGAAGTTCAATGCCGCGCTGTTGATTATTTGCTTTCAACCTTGCTCCATTCTCCAATTCAAAGGGGAGGTCAGCAATCAATGCGATTGGTGCAAAACGATGGATGGAAAATTCAGCCAATAACAGGGGCATTTTTTTTGATGAAAAAGTCGATCGGGTTGTCATGGCCTCCAACCACTGAGACCATGCTTTCCAGTCGGAATCAGCAGTGATATTCCCGTCGCTTAAATCGGAATACCATTGCACAGTCCAATTGCGTTGGGTTTGCTTACCGGTGATATCGAGACGCTCAAAAGCTCTCGGTTTTCGATTTTCGAGCAAGTTGATGTTTCGCAATGCCAAGGTAAAATCTTCGATATGGGCGTTTTTTCCATTGGCTCGAATTTCCGCATCAGCAAACATCGTCCAGGGTTTTTTGGGCGCTGAAAGCGGTGATGCAATGCCCTTTAACTGCCACTGCGATTCTAACCTCCATCGGTTTTCATCCATTTGACCTTCCCAAAGGCAGACTGCGGGCCACGGATTGTTGAGTGATTCAAGTTTCCCGTTGATTCGCCAGGATGCCATGGGTTCGTCGTTTGTTGATTCCATGCGCACGCCATGAGCAGAGCCTTCAATTTCTCCTGCTCCACTCACATTGCTTTGCCATTGGATGTCAAACGCGGTGGAGTCCCAGTCAGCCTCTCCGTTACCTTCAATCGTCAATGCAGACGAGGTATGGAGCCAATCTGGAGCTTCCAGTCCTCCGAATGAAAGGCGAGCATGCTGTTGATGAGGTGAGGGTACCCAATGAACCTTAATCCAAGCTGGAGTAGGGTGGCTCTTTCCCGTCGATATTAATTCGACGTGGTATCCCTCATCTCGGGTCTCCCATGCCAAGCGCCATGATTTGTGTTTTACGCTCATGGCTTCGATGTTATCTGCGGGCCAACTTTTTTGAAGAATTGGAGGGGCACTGCGCATGCTCAGTAGAGCATCTGTGATGTCTATCAACGCTTCGCCTTGAGATGTCCAGTTAAGATGGATGTCTTGACCAATGCTCCAAGCAGGAATGGATTCAAATAGCGGAACACCTTTCCATTGGTGGGTTTCGATTTCCCAATTCCCACGCTCATTCCAAGCGAATGATCCATCCCATTGCAAGGATTGGGATGTTGCGAGACTTTCTATCCAGCGCAAGATATCACCTCTTTCAGGTGACAAATGATGCTCAGACAGCTGCAAAATGCGGAGTCCACTTGTCCAGCGCCAGTCGGCATGAATGTCCCGCAGTTGATGAGAATTCCAGTGGCCATTTGCCGAAAAATCCAAATCGAAAAGTTCCGACTTCCAATTGCCACCTGTCCAACTCCAAGAGGACTCGTCGCCCATCCATTGTCCTTGAAGCGTTTCGATTTCAATTCCATTCGCCCAATCAGTATGCTCGAGCATGGTTCCTTTCAGTCTTCCTGACAATCCAATGAGGTTGACACGTTGTGTGTCACGACTTAAGGACAAATTGAGCATGCTCAGATGGTCGAGCTCCAACGTCCAAGTGGTATCTGAATTTCTTTGCTCTAGCGTAAAACCATGGATATCGAGCGATTCCAATGCAAACGCAAAGGTCTCTTCGTTGGCTGTCTCGGATGAAGCCAGTTGATTGGAGAGCTCTTGAAGTTCATTTAAATCGATGTGGCCATGATGCAAGTCCAATGAACCAAAAGACCACACACCATCAACGCGCCGCCAATCGCCCAATTCAATGTGGTCCAAGTGTATTGCTTGACTGCGATCCTCCTCAGATGCCACGGATAGTTTAGAGATGACCAAGGATTGATTCCACCAATCAATGGAAGCATGATCCAATTCGAAATGCAATTGATTTTGGTTGTTGAGCCACGCGACGGTCCATTTTCCTAATTGAGTCTGAATGCCTGAAAATTGGAGGAGAATTACCCCCAACAGAAAAGCAAGGACGAGAGTGCCATTGATTCTCCAAAAGTATTTCCGAGCAGTGGTTCTCATTCCGATGGGAAGTTAAGTGAAGTCCCTCAGTACGCCTTAATTTTGTGCTGTCGACACATCCAATTTTTCAGAATCCACCATGCGTGATGCTCCCTGTATTTTAGCCATAGAGTCATCTTGTGACGACACAGGCGTTGCCGTTATTCGGGGAAGGCAGGTTTTGTCGAATGTGGTGGCAGGTCAGGAGGTTCATGAACAATTCGGAGGAGTGGTGCCGGAGTTGGCGAGTCGCGCCCATGCTCAGCATATTGTCCCAACAGTTCAGCAGGCATTGAAGGATGCGGGAGTTTCACCCGAAGAATTGAGCGCGGTGGCTTACACGCAGGGTCCTGGGTTGATGGGGTCGCTGCATGTGGGTGCTGCATTTGCGAAGTCCTGGGCTTGGGCAAACGAATTACCATTGGTCCCGGTCCATCATATGCATGCCCATATTTTGGCTCATTATTTAGCTCCTGGGGATGCTCCGTCATTGCCATTTTTGTGTTTGACTGTATCAGGGGGCCATACACAATTGGTTCGAGTGGAAGGTCCACGAGAAATGGAGGTTTTGGGAAGCACGTTGGATGATGCGGCTGGAGAGGCTTTTGACAAAGTTGCGAAACTGCTAGGCTTGCCTTATCCAGGGGGTCCCATCTTGGATCGCTTATCCTCGGATGGAGATGAACATGCGTTTGAGTTTTCTCATCCGAAAGTGGCGGGGTTGGACATGAGTTTTAGTGGTCTCAAAACCCAAGTCTTGTATTTTCTGCAACGTTCCCAAGCTGAAAATCCAAATTTCATATCGGAGAGGCTTGCTGATATTGCCGCAAGCGTTCAGCGGGTCATCGTAGAAATCCTGATGCGTAAATTGGAAGCTGCAGTCTCTTCAACGGGTATCAAGGAAGTGGCCATTGCGGGAGGGGTGTCGGCCAATCGTGCACTCCGAAAAGCTCTAGAACATCGTCAAAATGAAATGGGGTGGAAGGTTCATATTCCGCCAATGGCTTATTGCACGGACAATGCAGCCATGATCGCGATGGCGGGTTCATTGCTTTTTCAAAGTGGAGTGGTCGGAAGCATCAGTGATGCTCCGGATCCTCGTTTGCCGTTTTAACACCTGTGGGGTGGGGCGGAGGTTCAAGGGCCCAAAGGGGTAAACGGATTTCAGATGACGTGCCTTGGGTATAGGGGCTGAGCGGGTGTTGCATCGATAAATCCAATGCCCCTGGGTGCCTCAACAAGGACAGTCTTTCTTTCAGAATTGCTGTCCCTCGGGATTGGTGTTCAGGTTTTTTGTTCGATGAATTCAGGTCCAATCCAATGCCATTGTCATGGACCATCAGAAGCAAATCTTCATCTTGCCGAATGACCTGGATGAGCAATTGGGGTTGGTCAATCGATTCGCTCGATAGTCCGTGCCAAATGGCATTCTCAACCAACGGCTGAAGGATAAACAAAGGGCAAGAGGTTTGTTGGGCATTTAATCCATCTTCCAGTTTAATGCTCCATTGGATGGTTTTGGAAAGACGTTCTTTTTCCAATTCCATGTATTGAATGACTTGTTCCAATTCTTGGCTCAAGGCCCCATTGATTCGATCGTTGGAGATGAAGTCTTGCATCAGCAATTTTCGAAACCTTCTGAAAACGTGGCTTGCGCGCTCGCTTTGTTCAGAAAAAAGAAGGTGTTGAATTCCAGTCAAGATGTTGAACAAGAAATGAGGATTCATTTGGGACCTTAAATTGATCCGCTTGGCATGTCTTACTTCGTCTTGCAATTTGAGATTCTGCTGGATTTGAGTGACACTTTGCAGGAGTAGCTGTTCTTGAATCAGTGCGTTTTGGGCGTCCTTAGGAATGCCTTGGTTCTTTCGCAGCATCACACTATGCCAATAAAGTGTCAGCAAACAAAGGGCAGAAAGAAACAGCCACCAAGGAATTGACCGACTAAAGGAAGTGGTTTCGTTCCACGCTGGGTTGACTTGAAGTGCCCAACTTATGATACTCGCTAAAACCCCTATTGTGGTCAATGCCCATTGGGCTGTCGAAAGGCTTGTCGATCGATTCTTTCGGATTTGCAGCTGCATAATCAGCAGGCAAACAAAAAAGGTCGAAATCAGGGCGAATCCGAGATGTAGTGCGGACCCTTCAGTCCACGATCCATATGAAACAGGCATGGAGTTAATTTAGACGAGTTCCATTGCTTCCCGTATGGGCGTTTTGTTAACGGCTGATTGCAGTTCGCAATCGTTATCACTTATTAGATGATATCATCGTCAGCATAGGCCTTTCTCAACTCGCTCTGCAATTTGCGGAGGTATTCTTCCTTTAGCCAATTTTTATAATTATCTGTTGTCTTGGCGATGCATTTGGAATACAAGCGAACACGGTACGTGATGTCGCCTTCAAGCTCCTTCAGGAGATCCAAGGCGTCCCAGAAATCGGAACAGACAAAGCGAATGAGGCTCATGTGGTGCAAGATGCTCTGGTCAATGGCTTCTTTCGGGCGGCCACCTTTTACGGTGACCTCCACATATGCTTGGGACATATTGAAATCTGGGTCAGGTCCCCCTTGCAATTTCGCCATCAATTCATCTGAGTACTCAAAGACGAATTCTTCTTCAATTTCCTCATCGGAGTAGAGGCCTTCGATGTATGAATTGGGTGACTTGAAGATATCAGACCAATTGATGTGGGTGTCCCAAAGACCAAAACGTCGGGCATTGTTGCCTAAGTCTATGACGTTAAACTTCTTCTTATGGGGCAATACGCGAGAACCACGACCAATCATCTGATGGTACAGGGTGAGCGATTTAGTGGCTCGGTTGAGGATGATCGTTTCAACGGACGGGGAGTCAAAACCTGTCGTTAAAATTGAAACAGAGCTGAGAATCGCATCTTCTTTTTTCTCAAACCATTCCAAGATATCCTGCCTTTCCTTTTCGCTATGGGTGTTGTCCAAGTGTTTGCATTCATATCCTTCTTCTTGGAACATGGCCTGGACCGACTTGGAAGTGTTGATGCCGTTGTTGAAAATCAGGGTTTTCGTTGACTTGGCTTTCTCTTCGTAGGCGTATAGCAGCTTTTCTTGCATCAGATAGTTTCCGTACAATCGTTCGGAACTGCTGACGGTATAATCCCCGTTGATGCCAATTTTTAGGGACCGAAGGTTGACATCATAGCTGTACGTCACCGCCTCCGCCAAAAATTCCCTCTCCACCAATGCAGAGATGGACTCTCCTACAATCAATTCATTGTAATTGTCCTTGAGCGGGAGCTTGATGTTTGAGCTCAGTGGAGTAGCCGTAACGCCTAGAATGATCTGTTTTGCAAAGAAACCGAAGAGTTTTCTGAAGCTGTTGTAATGGGCTTCGTCAATGATCACAAGGCCCAAGTTGTCGAAGAGGATTCGCTCATCATTCAGACGGTTGTTGAGCGTTTCCACCATGGCGACATAGCACCAATAATCATCATCATCATCGAGATCCTTGACCTTGCTGTTGATGATTTTGTTGGGAACACCGATATCCGTTAGCATGCGGCTCGTTTGTCCACACAATTCAATTCGGTGGGTCAAAATCAACACCCTCTTACCTGTTTGAAGGATGTAACGCTTTGCCAACTCTGAGAAAATGACCGTTTTTCCGCCTCCCGTCGGGAGCTGGAAGAGCAGATTGTACCCAGATGGAAACTTATCCATTCGGCCCATCAGCGTATTTATGGCATTCTCTTGGTAACCATAAAGGGTTTTCCCTTGGTTGGTTTCCAGTCTGTTACGCAACGAGGTATCGGTTAAGGACAAAGGTGGGCAAGTAGCGATTTAGAAAATATGTCCTTCGCGGTGAGGTTAGGACGAAAAGACAAAAGTACCCTTTACTTTTCTATGTCAATGCATCGTGGCTATAGGTTTTCAACGAAAAGTTCCAAAACTCGTTGGAAAGCACTGGTAAACCCATGATTTTAGCGTCATGGATGTCCAAGATATTTCGCTTTTTGACCGGTTCCCTGAGGAATGGAAATTGGCCATGCCCCATGGAATGGAAAAGGCTTCATGGGATAGTTTGAACCGGTTCTTGGAAATAGCTCGATCTCGAGGTGTCTGTTTTCCTTCCTTTGGACTTGAGTTTCAAGCCTTATCGGATTGCGCCCCATCCAATGTGAAAGTGGTCGTGGTTGGTCAAGACCCGTATCACGCTCCAGGACAGGCCCATGGGCTTGCATTTTCAGTGTTAGCGGGAACCCCTTTGCCACCGTCGCTGCGCAATATCATGAAAGAATTGAAATCGGACTTGGGTGTGGAGATTGATTCCTTGATGGACGAGAAAGGGAAAGGGGTGCTTTCCCATTGGAGTCAAATGGGAGTTTTGTTGTTGAATGATGTGCTCACAGTAGCGCAGGGTGCGCCTGGAAGCCATCAAAATGTTGGTTGGGAAACTTTGACCGAGTCGGTCTTTCGTTTTCTTTCCCAACAAGACCGGCCCATGGTGTTTATTCTGTGGGGGAAATTCGCGCAAGCCAAACGGCATTGGATCCATCGGCCCGAACACCTCGTCATCCAAGCGCCACATCCGAGTCCTTTATCGGCTTATCGTGGCTTCTTTGGTTCCAAGCCATTTAGTCGAACCAACGATTGGCTTGTGGGCCATGGTTCATCCCCCATTATCTGGTAGCAAACTCCTCCATTTCACGGCGTGTCCGTTGCGGTCGTCTCCACCAGCGAGCAGCCATTCGTTGTTTGGACCTCCAATGGCCAGAGCATTGACCGATCTCCGGCAACCGCCATCGCGATGGGTCCAACGATAAGCAGGGGAGAGATCTCGGAGACTCCAGCATTTGACCGTTTTGTCTCGGCTCGCGGTCCAAAGCCATTCAGACGAAATAGCCATCCGGTAGATGGCCCCTTCATGAGCCGGAATTTCCAGAAGTGGTTGGCCGTTGTCGTCCCACGCCCTCAGGTGTCCATCCCGCCCTCCAGTAATCCAAGCTTTTTTATGATCCAATCTCATGGCGCAATAAAGACCTCCGAGATGCTGGCCCAAGGCCTTGCAATCTTTAATGGGCGTGGGAGCCTCTGGATTCCAAAGGCGGCCTTCACCGTTGCTGGCACCAATAAAAATAGAATCTTCATACGATACAAGAGTTCGGATTTTACTCGCGTTCTCCCATGTCCATTCTCCCACGAGCTCCCCCGACTTCCAGCATAAAATTCTCCCATCACCTCCTCCAGTGAAGACTCTGCCATCTTCCATGGCCAACAACGAGAAAACACCGCCCTTATGGGCTGTCCATCGAGAAACATCGCCTTCTAAATCCAAAAAAAAGAGTTCTCCATCTTCGGTCCCCGCAACCAGCCCAGATGTCAAAGCTAAAACGCAGAAAAAAGCTTTGTCATGGTGCAAAAGTGCTTTTCCATTGGAGGGGTCACCTTCTTTCCATGCGGCAACGATCCCATCACCTCCTGCTGTGAGCCAACGAGACCGTTGATTATCCCAAACGGCGTCGTAAATCGCACCTTGGTGACCGGAAAGTTCGTATAGTGTATCGTTCGTTCCCATCAATTCCCGAATTTAGCACCCACATTCAAACTTTTGCGCATGCAATATGTATTTCTAGCCATGGCGATTTTGACAATCGTTGCGTTTATTCAATACCGTCGTAACAACAAACGGTAATTTGGTCCCATGAGTAAACCTTCCATACCTAAGGGAACGCGAGATTTTGGTCCTCAAGTAATGGCCCGACGCAATTGGATGTTTGGCATCATGCGAGAGGTTTTTGAGCGCCATGGATTTCAGCCCATCGAGACGCCTGCCATGGAAAATCTCTCGACTTTAACCGGGAAATACGGGGAGGAAGGGGATCAATTGATCTTTCGCATTCTGAACAACGGCGACTTCTTATCCAAAGTGGATGGTCAGGCCTGGGCGGAAAAAGATAGCAAAGGGGTCGTTTCTTCCATTTCCAAAAAGGCCTTGCGGTATGACTTGACAGTGCCTTTTGCTCGATTTGTTGTCATGTCGAGGAATGAATTGCAATTCCCGTTTCGCAGGTACCAAATGCAGACGGTCTGGCGAGGGGATCGACCGGGGAAAGGCCGTTATCAAGAATTCACCCAGTGCGATGCGGATATCATCGGCTCGGAAAGTCCATTGTGCGAATTGGACTTGATGTTGCTGTTCGATGAGGCGCTTTCTGAATTGGGTGTTCCAGGTTTTCGTATTGTGATCAATGACCGTCGTCTATTAAATGGTCTGGCGCGTCAATGGGGCGTGATATCCCAACTCCAAGACTTGACCGTTGCATTGGATAAGTGGGATAAGGTGGGAACCGAAGGTGTCAAAAACGAATTGGAGAACAGAGGATTTGGTTCCGAAACTTTGCTTCAAGTGGAGCAGTTGTTTGGTTTGCTGAAAGAACCTCTGAACGAGGAGAGATTGAAGGGACTCAAGTCCATGTTGAACCCGGATGATTTGGAGGCACAGGATGCATGGCGTGAAATCACAGAATTGATTGACCGAGCAGGTCTTTGCGGTGTGGCGATAGACCATGTTGTGTTCGACCCAACGTTGGCTAGGGGACTCGATTATTACACCGGCGTTATTTTTGAGGTGCGGGTTGATGATTCGCCGGTTGGGAGCATTTGCGGAGGTGGACGATACGCGGACTTGACTGGTGTTTTTGGTTGGGCGGGTATGAGCGGTGTGGGGATCAGTTTCGGTGCGGACCGGATTTACGATGTGTTGGAACATTTTCAATGCTTTCCGCCAGAATCGAAAGGGGGGTCGCAATTGCTCATTCTGCAAATGGATGAGGATGGCGTCGAGGATGCACTTAGGTTGCTCCAGTCGGCTCGTCAATCGGGGATACGATCTGAGCTTTATCCCGATGTGGCAAAGCTGAAAAAGCAAATGAAGCACGCATCAGATTTGGGAGTGGCATTTGTTGCGATGCGCGGAGATTCGGAAAGAGAATCGGGAGGATGGACCCTTCGAAACATGGAGTCAGGAGAGCAAATCATGGTCAGTGCGGAACAGCTCGTTCAGCGCCTGGGTTAATTCGCTCAAGCAACTTGAAGGGATGAAGACCATTCTTCGAGTTCTACACCTTGTGCGGCGCCCAACAATTTTAAGCGAAAGTCACAAGCGATAATCGCTGGATTGATGTTGGGGTGTGCAAAGGAGAAATCGACTTGATCCTCCATGACATCGATGAGCAATTGAATGGGAGGAATCGGTTCGGTTGTCCTTTCAGCCCATTCATAAAATGGCCAAACCATCGACTCGACCCACGGACTAATTTGCAAGCTCTCCGTGTATCTGTTGAGGATTGAATCGTCCAACATCCCGTCATCCAATTCACACTCGAATCGACCTGCAGTGAGCAATTCCATCAACCGGATGTGTGTTTTGATGTGATCCAACGTGTCGGCAAGGGACAGGAAAGGAGTAGACCCTTCATGTAGAATGTGTCTGAGATGCCTTGCAAATAATGTGATGATTCGTTCAGCGCGTTCGTGGTCACCAAAGGTCAGGTGCTGTTCAATGGCCAACAAGATGACCTGAAAGCGCTGCTCGTATCGGTCCAATACATTTTGCGATTGCTCAGCACGTTCCAATCGGAGGCTGAGTCTTTCTCGTTCATGTAGCCGCTGCAACTGAATCCTCAACTGCACCAACCGCGCATGAATATTTTCAGGCGAATCTTCCGTTTCTTCAGGCAAACGTGAAATCACCTTGCGATTGGACCACGCCACCAAAGATGCAAAGCTGACCATTGAAGTCAAAACGATGCCTTCGGGTAAGTTTGGAACTCCGATCCATCCAAAAATTAACCATGCAATCCATCCGAAAGCGGGGGCATGTCGGATGACAAAATCAGAGGGGTTTTTGACAGAAGAGAGAAGGGGCGACTCGTGCTTCATTTCGGAATACTGGATCACGAGAAATGCGGCAGACACCCCTGCAATGCTCATCCACCCAATCATCCATCCACTCATGTCTTCGAAGCTAGGGACTGAATCCACAATCGCGCAGCCGCATAGGCTGAAATGTGTTGTCGTTGCACTTCACTTTGCAACTGTTCCAAGTGAGATTGTTGCAAAGGGTTTAGCAGGGTCTGCTCAACGAGTAAATCGCGGATGTGTCGTTCAAATTGGTGTTGGCATTGGGAGGACCTCAATTCTTGAATCCATCCTGTTGAATGCCATGACTCCATGAGCGACTCGACTTGTTTGCAGGTGGATTCAATGCCGGTATTTTCCAGAGCACTGATGGCAGTCACTTCTACCTGATGATCGCCAGCAGGAACGGGGAAAAGATGAATGGCTTGTTGGTAAACAGCTACAGCTTGTTGTGCTTGTTGAATGTTCAATCCATCGCATTTATTGATCAAAATCAAGTCCGCCATTTCCATGATTCCTCGCTTGATGCCTTGCAACTCATCACCTGCACCAGCAAGCATCAATAGAAGAAAGACATCGGTCAGATTTTTCACTTCGGTTTCGGATTGTCCCACTCCCACGGTTTCCACTAAAATCCGATCAAAGCCCGCAGCTTCGCAGAGCAGAATCGATTCATGCGTCGCTCTTGAAACACCGCCTAAAGTCTTCGCGGCTGGACTGGGCCTGATGAAAGCATCTGTGCTGCGTGTTAGTCGTTCCATCCGGGTCTTATCACCGAGGATGCTCCCACCGGAGCGCTGGCTGCTCGGGTCAACGGCCAAGACGGCCACGCGATGTCCTTTTCTGAGCCACTCTAGGCCAAATTCTTCGATGAAGGTGCTCTTTCCAACTCCTGGGACACCGGTGATGCCTATGCGCCAACTTGATTGACTCCTATCAGGCTGGTGCGTCAACTTGAGCAACAATTCTAAACGCGCGCGATCTGTAGGTAAAGTGCTCTCAGCGAGTGTAATGGCTCTGCTTAATGCTTCTCTGCTTCCATGGCATAGGTCAGACGCCCATTGCTGAATGTCAGAAGTCGCAGCTTTGGCCTGCTGAATGCGCTGCTGCGCTTCGAGCTTGGCTGTTGAGCCGAGTTCAGCGGTACGTCCTTGTTTTTTTTTGGGAGCGTCATCCTGGGGCATGTTTCGAAGTTAACGCCAGGTCGGAACTATCTTGCCGCTATGCTTAGGTCAGTTATACGGATTGCATTGTTGAGTATTGTCGTGGTTTCCATTGAGGGTCGCGCGTGGAGTCAAGAACAATGGCCCAATTTTCGTTGTGATAGCCTCATGTTTGTTTCGGGCGCCGTAACGGATGCTGCTGGACGAATGGTTCCAGCGGCGATGGTCGTCAATCGATCCCGGGATGGTGGAGGTCAATTTGTAGACCACCAAGGCACATTTCTGCTGGCGGTTTGCCCAGGAGACACCATTGCTTTCGGTGCCATTGGATTTCATACCACTGATCGGATTGCTCCAATGGATAGAAGGCAATGGGACTTGGTGGTGAAACTGAAGCGGCTCCAAGTGGAAATAGGAACGGCGGAAGTCGTGGCCCCAAGAGAATTGCGGGAAATATTGAATGACATTGAGGCGCTGGGTTATGATGAAGAGGATTACCGAATTTCCAAGGTGGATGCGTTCTCTAGCCCGATTACATTTTTGTATCAAATGTTCAACAGGGATGAACAAAGCAAGCGAGCTGTAGCGAAAATGGAAAACCGCGATGAGCGTCACGATTTATTGCGGGAACTTTTTATCAAATACGTGGATTACGATATCATCACCCTGAAGCCAGCGGATTTTGACGCGTTTATTGCATTTAGCGATCCTGGAGATGAATTGTTGCAGCAATGGACCCAATATGAATTCATCCGCTATATTCAACAGCGTTTTGAATTGTATCGTTCGATGCCTTCTCGCCTGAATGACAGTGATTACCAGTACCAATGGGATTGATAAGGGGAATCCTTCATTCGAGGTACGCGCTGTCGAGGAAATAAACAAAGAATTGCAGGATATAGCCGATCATGCAAGCTGCGACAGTTATACAGTGCAGTACTTTCCATTTGGGATTTAATTCATCAAACCGGGTGACGACATCGACAAATAGCACGGCGATTCCAAACAGTTCAACCAACATGATGACTCCCCGGACCGGGAGCATGGATTCCAAAATATGAGCCATGATATCAGGTGTCCATAGACCTGGAATGACATCCCAAAGGAAGAGTACTTGCAGCAGGACAACACCCACTAATGTGGCCTGTAGAAGGCCAGTTTTGCTCATTGGTTCCATAGTTTAAGTTTGGATGAATGAATCAATCGCGAAGGTAGTTTGAAGAACTTATACTAAGTTTGGAATCTAGACGTTCAATATTCTCAGTTTGGAACCAGCATGTTTTCTCAAAAAATAACCCAAATGCGATTGCAGCAAGTGATTATCGCATTTCTTGGAATTCTATCAATTGCTGTCATTATGACTTCGTGCGCCAATGCCGAATCGTGCAGTGCATATCAGGCAGTTGAAATTCCTACTGAGGTGAACTGAATATGCAGGAGTCGTTTCCTGGTCAAAATTGGAAATAGATGAACGGCTGCAGTCCAGCACTCATGCCGGCCCATGCGATTGCAATGACTGCAATGGTCATCAGGAGCTGTAAGAAAAACCCGCTGTTGGCAAAAGTGGAACGGTAAGAAGCTTTCCACCTTTCAGGCAGCATGTGTATCGCATAGCCCAACGCTACAACCCCTAGCACTTGACGGTATCCCCAGAGGATTTCTAAAAATGGACTGTTCCAGAATGCTTGAGTCAACTGTGCAATCATGCTGTTGGCTGCAAACCACTCCTGCCATAAGTCATGAGGCGTGCCAATGCTGGACCAATCTGTGTGACTTCCAGATCGGAACCAAATGCGGGTAAAAGTGATGAAGTGGAATGTAATGAGGATGCCTATTCCATGTTTCCACCACCGGTCTTTCTTTTCCCAAGGACTCCATTTTCGCCATGATTTGTAGACCAACAGCCCCAGTCCATTCAACCCTCCCCATAGCACAAAGTTCCAACTTGCCCCATGCCACAATCCGCCAATCAGCATGGTCATGAGGATGTTGATGTTGGTGCTGATTCGTTTTTGAAAGGATGGGAAAGCCGCCGCCGCCGCCCAGCAAAAAAATATCAATCCCGAGGCCAGTAGGATCCATCCAACGGATGGAGCAAGCAGGCAGAAGAAGCCAAAGAAAAAGAGCCCGCTGATCCATGTAAATGCAGTGGCTTTTCGGTTTCCACCCATGGGGATATAGAGGTAATCTTTGAGCCAGCTGGATAAGCTGATATGCCAGCGTTTCCAGAACTCTCCGACATGCCTTGCCTTATATGGAGAACGAAAGTTGATGGGCAAATGAAAACCCATTAACAAAGCGATGCCGATGGCGATATCCGTATAGCCACTGAAATCCCCGTACACTTGAAGGCTGTATCCATAGAGCCCGAGAAGGTTTTCGAATCCGGTGTAGCTTGAAGGATTGGCAAACACTCGATCCACCAGATTTGTAGCCACATAATCCGCCAACCAAACTTTTTTAAGGATTCCGTTGAGAATCCAAAAAAGGGCCATTCCAAACCCCGCTTTGGAAAGGGAGTATGGACGCATGATTTGAGGAATAAAATCCTTCGCTCGAACGATGGGGCCGGCAACCAATTGAGGGAAAAAACTCACGAAAAAGCCAAAGTCGAGAATGCTTTTAACCGGAGCCAAGTCTTTCCGGTACACGTCGATGGCATATGACATGGTTTGAAATGTGTAGAACGATATTCCTACGGGAAGAAGAATCCGTTCGAACCGGATGGTAGACCCAAAAGAAATCGTTGATAATGGGTTTAGTATATGCGCTGGATTCCAGTGTGTTCCAAGGAGCGGATTGATGCTGTCAGCAAAGAAATAAGCATATTTAAAATAGAGCAGCAAGAGCAAGTTGAGCGTCAAACTCAGTGCGAGCCAGCTTTTCCTTCGGTTGCCTTCAGAATGGCCAATTCGATGACCAATCAGCCAGTCTGAAACCGTTGAAAAAAGCAAGATGAGCACAAAGAATCCGCTTGTTTTCCAATAGAAAAACAGACTGACTAAAAACAAGAATGCATTGCGCATGGCAATCTTCCGCTCGAGCAAAGCAAACCCTGCCAAGACGCAGAATAGAAATGCCCAAAATGCTGGGCGCATAAAATTGAGCGGAGCCCCTGGGTCATATAGAAACCAATCCATCAAGGCTGGGGACGTTTGAATGGAAGGGCGGAATGGTTGTTCTCAGCATAGGCTTTTCGCCATGAATTGAAAATCAACTGAGTCAATTGGTCATACCCCTCTTCAGTGAAGTGAATCAGGTCATCCTGTGCCCATCCCAATTCATGCCACCGTTGAATAGAACCTAAGCCTCCCATGGCCTTTCCCATGTCGTATACGCCGAGGCGATGTTTTTTGGCCAATCCTAAAAGCACGTCACGAATTTTCAAGGCATTCGTGTCCGGATTCATGCGCTTGCGAAACGAGTCGGTGTTGGTCAGAAGTACGATGGCAGCGAGAGGTTTTGTAAGTCGGATCGTGTGAATGAGGCTATCGTATTCACTTTCGAAGTCAACGGGATTCCATTGCAAGCCGCCAGCATGAGCGTCATTGATGCCGATCCCAATGAGAATCAAGTCCAGCTCCATAGAACCCAATGATTCACCAAGCCCTTCACATCGTAGAACGTGTTCCATCTTAGCTCCATTGTGTCCCCATTCGTGCATGGTGAATTTCGGTCCGTTGGGTTGTGGTGTTTTCGCAAGCATTCCAAACAAATCGAATTGGATAGGGCCGTGCCCATTCGCTTCCAAGCAGAAAGCTACCGTGTCAACGGGCTCTTCAAATTGAAAGAGCCATCCCCTTTGATCGGGTAGTATCGAACGGATTGCGGGTGTCGAGGTGCCGTTCCATTTGGGGCTGCATCCCGAAGCACGTCCCCAGACTTCGATTTCTGTGCAGGTGAAAAGCGAAGAGTCCGGGCGAATGGCGACATGCTGCCATTTTGCCTGATCCTCTCGGGTGGTGACGCGTATTCCTGTTCCTCCAAAAGGCGGGAGTGATCTGCTTGAAGTGCACTTGTTCGTTTCCCAGCGGCCTTCAATCTCACTTCTGAAATGAGTAGGGGTGTTGGTCTCGGCCATACGATAGGGGAGCATCAGTCCCCGCGATTCATCGCTTTTGGATACCCAATTCGAAAAACGCTTACGCAGGCCATGACCAATCCAGCCAGCTTGTACATGGGATCCTCCAACATATAGACACTGGAGGCTCCCTTCATTGCGATTGGCCAATGAATCCATGGTCGCCCAGAGATTCTCGAACGGGGATTGGGCATGAGGAATGACCCAGACGACATTTGAATCTACAGAACTGACACGGTCGTTTTCAACTTGTCCAATAGAGAGGGGAGCGATCAACCCATATTGGATGATAATGACCCAGCAACACCATGCTTTTGGATGAACGTAGAAAGATTTCATGGAGTTGGATTCTCGATGCTCTTGGTCTTCCAATCTTTCCACATGCTCCATTCGGCATCAATGCTTTGATCAAGCAATTGCGCGATGTGCTTTGCTCCGCGCCATGTAAAATGCACGTGATCAGAACTGGCCAACGGCGGCTCACTGGTCACCCATGCCGCCATTGACCCTTTGCCTCCCATCACTTGTAGAACGTCCCAAAACAAGGCATCTTCTTTCCATGCCGCTTCTGAAATGGCACTTCGCACCAATTCAAGCATGGGGTAAGTCACAAACTGATTCTCCACCTTCGTGGACATATCGGAAGGTCCGATGACCAAGACTGGGGTATCTGGAAGGATTTGTTTGAAAAGTCTGATTTGAGAAGCGAACCAATGGCCGTATCGTTCAACGGCGGAGCTGTCAGCAATGTATGGAACGGCATTTCCACCAAATTGCAGGATGACCAACCCTACTTTTTGGGCTCGAAGTTGTGCGGTCAGTTGCGTGCGGTCAAGCTGACGAAACAAAGTCCCGGAGCTGCCTCTCATGCCAATGTTGTGAACGACAACCCCGGATTTAGAGCTGAATCCAATGGCGTCAACCTCTGGAACGGTTCCTTCGAATTCAAAGCGGATGTTTTCAAAGGATGAGTCTGTGAATTTAAGGCTGTCCATTAGATCCACTTGAATTTCCACATGGATGCTATCATCGGGAAGATGCAGCGAAGCAATAAGATGCTCATTTCGATAACACTTAACTGTTCCTGTTGAGGCGGTTTGTCCCAGTAGGAGGGTGGCCACTTCTGCTTTTCTGGTGCTGGAATAGGAAGCTAGGTTTGGTCGGAATTCCAACCAAGCATTTGTTGCTTCAGGGTTATCCGTGGCATGTGTTGCAAAGGAGGCAAGCATTCCATATCGATTGTGCCCGATCGTCGTGTCCCTTTTCCCATAACGCGCATGGCGTTTCCAACCGGTTGACCATGATTGTTTCATGGCAAGCGATGGGCTAGTCGGAATAGGGGATAAGAAACCCGGTCCCGAGCCTCCCCATCTCTTTTGCCATGCTTGACGGATAAATGAAGTCATCCGGTCCCCCTCGATTTGGGAATCGCCAAAATGCAAGACATGCAAGGAACTCGTCCGCACAACGGTGTCCAATTGTTCGAAAAACCGACCGAGAAGTTCAAAGGATTTGGGAGTTCCTCGCAGGACGATATTTTCATGAATGTCCGTTGGAGGCGATCGGTTATATCGCGTATGAACATGGGTGTTTACGAGAACCGTCGCTTCGATTTCCTCACTTCTAATGACATCTAAACCACGAAACGATAATGAATCTTTCGGCATCGGGTTCAACGAATCCAAGGGCGTGGTAAGATCATTGGAGTGGCTGATGACCGAGTCGGAATAAGCCGCCAGAAGCAGGGAAATATCTTCAGGTTTGATCTCCTTTTCTGAGGGTTCAAACAGGTGAGACCACCTTGGAAATTCAATAAAATCCCATGATGCGGGCCGCAACATGAAAAGTGCACTCAACGTTCCAACCGAGAGGAAGAATAAAAGGGTTTGGTGGATGGGATGAGGAGCCCGGTTCATTCCGCTTTTGGAATGCAGATGATTTGGCCAATGCGGATGTAGTCCACAATGTTGTTGATTTCGGCCAAGTTTTCAGGAGTCGTGCCTTTGTGTCTTTGCGAAATATTCCACAACGTATCACCTGCCTTTACTTCATAAAGGATGCAGGGATCGTATGAGGCTTCTGTAAGAGGTGTTTGGACAGGATAGTTTGGCGATTCACTGTCATTGACCGTGAGCTCGGAACCTGCTGTCCAAGCCGATAATTGATCTATTCGATTGTTCCATAAGAGCGCCCAACGCGCCGGTAATAGGGGTGCGTAGTTGTCAAATTCGAGTTCGGATAGTTTTTCACCGGTCCACCAAGGGAGCAATTCATGCTGAATGGTTGGAGTCATACCCAAAACATTGAAAAGTGCTTCGCGATGAATTCGACCTGGGTAGGCTATGGGTTCCCATTGGGCCAAGCATTGTCCCCAAGCCATATCGAAAGGGGTCGACTCTATATTAACCATCAACCTTGCAACCACACGGTATAGGGTCAACCATTGGTCTAGATCCCGATCGAACCCCGGTTTTCCTGACCATCGCGTCGCGAACGCCATGCCCTTGACATATGCGACCAAGGTTCTTTCTGGCGATTGGGGAAAGCGCCGAGATAGACGTCTGATTTTTTCAGTAGCAGCAGCAGTTGCTTCGAAGGCAAGCATCCGGTCATCGGTCATTTCGTTCAGGTGCAAACCGAATTTCTCACTGTCTTCAACAGAAAGGTGCCACAGACCTTTTTTTTCAGAGGTCCCCTCAAAAGCATGGTCATATCCGGAGAGTAGAATGGGCAGCCACTGAAACGATGGAGGAACATCCTCTTCGGAAAGGGCCAATTCGATATCAATTCCATACAACCCTCTCAACAATTGAAGGATTTGCCACCGTTCCATCCCATTCGAGATCAAGGCTTGGACGCATTCGTTTTCCAACTCCAAGTCAGTGGTCCAAGCTTGCAAAGCCAATTCCAACGGATCCATTTCGGGAACCGTTGATCTTAATTTCGGTTTTAAGTTGGGTACCAACCACTGTGGCTGGCACTCTTCAAACGCGATCAAGTCGGCACGTTGCACCCGATTGGAAATCATTTCTGACCATTCATTGACGACTGATTGAGCGGACAGGGGTGCATTCTGCAATGAAAAAATCATCACAGAGCAGAGATGTAAAAGGGCAATACGAGTCTTGGAGGACATGCACGTCAAATATAATGTCCGAGCATCAATCATTGTTGGGTGTTATAGGAGAGTATTTAAAGCGCCTGAATGCCGATGGGGGCTCAATAAAAAACGATGAATTATTTGAATATGTAGTCAAACTGATTATATTTGATTTTAGGTCATGAACAATTTGTTCTTGGAGGACCTAGTTGTGAATCGTAGTGAAGCATCTGCAACGGCAGATGCTTCACTTTTTTATTTCGATAATTTCCGAAATGTTGATGCTTGACCTAGACAAAATGAAAATCGGAATCGTTGCATGCAATTGCACCGGATCCAAACCAAACAATGGTTGCCTATAAGCCCAAAGGAATCAGGGGTATTCTTTAGTATAAAATCAAGCCGCTATGGGGAATCACCATGGATTTAGTTACTGAAATAACACACGAAGAAAGAGAATCGTATTTTGTTGCATAGCAGCATTTTGATGGAAGATGTTTTGCACTATGCATTGCCTTTGGGTAAGATTGGAGACGTGTTTGGCGGGTTTGTTCATCGGAAGGTGCGCGGTGTATTTTCTTTTCGGGAGTTGGCACTTGAACAAATTTTCTCTGGTGCGCGGCTTGTGGATTAAAAGCGACGACGAATAGTGATTTTTTCAAGAAATAAAAAGGGCAGTTCCGGTTGATTCCGGAACTGCCCTTTTTTGTAATTATTTCCGAGAGTATTACCGCTCCAAAGCGTTTTCAATGAGGAAGAGAACATGCGCTCGATGAGCCCTAGTCAATCCATCAGGTGAAGTCGCAGTCTTTTGTTCACGTTCGATTCTCTGCAAATTATAGAGTGCTACAGATTGTGAGATGACGTCATATTTTTTGGTTGGATCGAGCATATTGATCAAGCGCTTTACATAGCCCAATTGCAGTTGCTGTCTCGCGGTATTTACGGAAGTCCTGAGGTCCGTTTTGAAGATGGCTGAAGTCAAATCGCTCATGAATGCGTCTAAGTGATATTCATTGCCATATGCAGCAGCATCGGTTAAGCGTTGCAGCACGCGCGGGTGAGTCAAATGATCGAGAGCGCCTTTTTGAGCTTTTGCCAGACGTGCGTGGATTTTTGGATCTTCTGGTTCTCTGAAAAACCCAAATCCCCTTCTTTGGTTTTGAAGGTATCCGTAGACCGAGGATTGGGCATCAAACGCATTGGGTGCGAAGGCATACGTGCTCAATGCGGCCATTGCAGCTTTTTGATCGCCTTTTGTTACAGGTTGCAGAGGTGCCCCATTTTGTTGCGAGGGGAGTGAGCGGTTGTATCGCACACCACCGATCTGACGGGTCATGACCCCCAATTGGGTCGCGTATTCACCGGTTAATGTCAAATAAGCTCTGCGCACTTCGAAATAGCTGCTTTGCTGGTCCGATGCGTATTCATCTAGTATTTGAGGTAAGAGCTGATTGACGAGTTCACAACGTTCTGAAGCGTATGCAACTGGGTTGTTGGAAAGATCGTAAATGTTGACGTCTGGGTTCATTCCTCCTCCAGGTCGTCGCATGTCATCCGCGTCATTTCCAAACATCAAGTTGGGCTCAATTGAACGGGCTAAAATGCCCTCCAATCGCGCATCCTCGGCTTCATAATCATTCAATCCAATGGAGTATCCATAACGAATGGCCCAACGGTCATATGGACCCGGCTGATCGTCGTAGAATTTGGTTTGATCTTCCTTGTCTTTGGCGAAATTGATGGCGGGATAATCCATGACGCTGTTGGCCATGCCTTGAGCGTTCACGATTGCAGAATCTTTCAATTGCTCCGGAGACAACATGGTTGAACCAGCCATGTTATGACTCAACCCGAGGGTGTGCCCCACCTCATGCAAAACCAATCGATGCAAGGTTTCCCGGGTGAATTTCTCTTGGTCCTCGTCCGTGAATGAACGAGCTCGCAACGCGGCTAGACCGAATAGTGTTTGTTGCGCTTGCACAGCGCCCGCATCACAACGATGCATCCATTCTGCAAAATGCGCACGTGTTGAAGTTGGAAGTTCGTCCAATTCGTTCATTCCAGCATTTTGGAATACTTCAGAACGCCAAAGTCGACCGGTCATGCCACTCCATTCGAGCATGATATCAGCTCCCAAGATTTCGCCTGTGCGCGGATTGACAAAACTCGGCCCATAGCCACTGTATCGGGGCTTAGGAGATGAGGTCCAACGCAAAACATTGTAACGAACGTCTCCAGCGTCCCAGTCTGCGGTATCCGGTTGCACCCTTACTTCAACGGCGTCTTCGAAACCGAGCGGTATAAATGCTTGGTTCCATTTTTCTACACCGCTTTTGATGATGTCTCTGAATTCATACGGGGTGGTGTTCTCAATCCACCATACGATGGGTTTCACAGGGGGAGAAACGGCCGCGGTAGGGTCTTGCTTTTCCAATCTCCAACGGTGAATCATGTCTTTCCATGGAGTGGATGAAGCGGAGGTCATGTCCTCTGTTTGGGTGCTGAAAAATCCAATTCGCGCATTATCTTTTCTTGGAGCAAATCCTTCATCGGGCATTTGCAAGATGCTGTGCTGGTATGAAACGGTGATGTATCGGGCATCTTCTAGAGCCGCTCCGCCTGTTTTTGGAGCGGGATTATCATACACGTAATCGACTGAAATTTCGGTGTTTTCAGGATAATTGTTGATGCCAACAATTTTGGATTTCTCACGGGATAATTTTCCCAACACACCATCTCCGGGCTTGCGGCTTGGGCGCTTGACCATTTGCACTTCCTCTTTCAAAAACAAGGCGTCACCTGAAATGGCAAAAGTGGTTTTGGCTGAATCGATCCCTTCTATTTTCAAACTCGCTAAAATTGGCGTGTTGATGTTGGCCTTGGCAGCTTTGGCAAGAGGAGAATTTGGGTCGAAGTGGTAATTCGTGTTTTCTGCATGGATTTCAATCCGATCGAAGAACTTGTGGAATGTGATGACCTTAGAATTCTGGTAGCTTCCACGGGTGTATCCCGATTGAGCAACTCCATCATTGATGTGCGAGAAATAAATAAATTCCCTGTCCAACATGGAATCGGGTACGCTGACCCAGCTTTCACCTGAAACAGTATCGGAATAGATGCCCAAAAGCCCTTCTGAGTAAGTGCACTTCTCTGTTAAACTCTTCAGCGACTTGATGTCGTTCTTTCCTTTGTCTTTCTCTTTGGGAGCCTCTTTCTTTCCTCTGTTTTTCTTGCTCTTTTGGGCAATGGCATCTTGGGCAGGGACCAGCATGCACACAAAGGTTAGAAGGCATCCAATCCAGATGGGTGATAGATTTATTCTCATATGGTTGACGAGTAATGTGAGTCAGGCGATAATTGGGGGGCAAAATAAGAACGAAAGAGCTTCAATGCCACGGGTATCAAGGGCATTTATAGCGTCTGCTATTTCATACCCCGTTCTGACTTGATTTGTTCATAAGCCGACTGAATAGCTACAAATCGTTCTTTCGCTTGTTTTTGGTGCGTTTCACCTAAATCTTGCACTTTGTCGGGATGGAATTTCACCACCAATCGGCGATAGGCCTTTTTGACATCCGTGTCTGAGGCGTTCGGCTCAATTTCCAAAATGGCATAAGGATTCACATCGTTGGAGTGGAACATCTCCTCGATGCTTTTTCTGTCTTTTTCGCTGATGCTTAGCCACTTGGCAATCTGTCCAAGCAGGGCAATTTCGCTGCTGTGCACTTGGCCATCTGCTTTGGCAATGCCATAGAGGTATTGCAGCAAGAGCAACCGCTTGGAGTGGTCCATGTGATGCCGAATCTGCTCTGCCACTCCTCGGGCATCAATGGGTCGCGAAAGGATGTCCTTGAGCATCACAGTCAACTGTTCAGCTTGAGCGGGGCCAAAGTTGTTTTTTAAAAATGAGCGGACATACTCAAGTTCAGATTTGAGGACTTTGCCATCGGCTTTCATCACCGCAGCGCTGAGTACCAACAAGGCGGCAGCAAAATCACCTGGTTGGGTCGCTTGGTTTCTCGCACCCCTCCCTTCCATGGCGGGGGATTGGCCTGTAAACATTTTGCCGAAGGTGTACCCCAAGATCCCACCGATTGGACCTCCAAAAGCCCATCCGATGGCGCCACCTATCCAAGCACCGTAGTTGCTCATGCTAGCTCCGCGTAGCCATTTGAGATGAAAGAAGTCAATTCTTCACCTTCCAAAAGACCTTGTGACAAACGTGCGAGGTCTCCTGCACGTTTTGCCATCTTGCTCCGTTGCGCTTCGTCTTTTTCACTCAAGAGCTTTTGAACCAACGGGTGGTTGGCATTGACCGAAACGTCATAGCTGTCTGGCAATGCTCCGAACATCTGAAATCCACCTCCGCCAACAGCTTGCTGTTCTTTCATGCGCCGCATGAATTCTGATCGTGTAATGGTCAACGGCGCGGCAGTAGGCGACATGGCGACAAATTTCACCTTGTATGAATCTCCAGGGAATGCCCCTTCAATGACTGGCTTGATTTGTTCCTCTTGCTTCTCATTCAATGCGCTTGTGGATTCTTCTTCCTTTTCGATCAAGGTGTCAATGACTTCTGAATCAACTCGCTTGAATTGAACGTCAGGGTATGCTTCTTCCAATTTTTGCACCATGTGGGACGCCAGAGCCCCTTCCATCACCAATACCTTGTAGCCCCGGTCTATTGCCGGTGCAATGAAAACATGTTGTCCACTGATATCATTGGTATATGGAAGGATGATTTTTCCATTCTTGTCCTTTTGGGTCTCACCAACTTCCGCAATCAACTCATCGTAGGTACGGCAATCACCTTGGGTATCCTTGAAGAGCAAAAATTTCTTAGCGCGATCGAGGAATTTTTCATCCGTGAGCATGCCGTATTCGATGAAAATTCTCAAATCGTCCCACTGCGATTGGAATCCTTCGCGGTCTTTTTTGAACATCGACCCCAACTTGTCCGAGACTTTCTTGGAAATGTGTCCGCTAATTTTCTTGACATTGGCATCTTCCTGCAAGTAAGACCGAGACACGTTCAAGGGGATGTCTGGAGAGTCGATGACTCCGTGCAATAAGGTCAGGAAATCAGGGACGATGTTTTCGACGTTGTCCGTGATGAATACTTGGTTGGAGTACAAATGGATTTTGTCTCGACGCAATTCCATTTCTTTTTTCAACTTCGGGAAATACAAGATTCCGGTTAAGTTGAATGGGAAGTCAACGTTGAGGTGAATGTGAAAAAGGGGATCTTCAAAGTTCATGGGATACAAATCCTTGTAGAATTCTTTGTAATCCTCATCTTTCAGATTCTTCGGTTGGCGACCCCATAACGGCTGAGTCTTGTTGATGACATTTGGAACAGTCACATCGACCTTCTTGATGTTGCCATTTTCATCCTCCTCGCCCTTGGGGTCATCTTCTTGGATAGTGCGGGTCCCCAAAATGATTTCCACCGGCATGAACTTGCAATATTTATTCAGAATGCCTTCGATGCGGGCTTGTTCTAAAAATTCTTCGCTGTCATCTGCAATGTGCAAAACGATGTCCGTTCCTCGATCGTCTTTAGAGGTCTCACCCAAGTTGTATTCGGGAGACCCATCACAATTCCATTGGACAGGAGTCGATTCTTCCCGTTGGCTCCAGGAATTGATATCGACTTGCTTCGCAACCATAAACGCCGAATAGAAACCCAACCCGAAATGGCCTATAATGGCTGTCTTGGCATCCTCTCCTTGGTATTTGTCCAAGAATTCGGTTGCTCCCGAAAAGGCAATTTGGTTGATATACTTGTTGACTTCCTCTTCAGTCATGCCAATGCCTCGGTCGCGAATGGTCAACGTCTTGTCCTCTGAATTGATGATGACTTCGATGGCCGTGTTTTCGTCAACGGCGGGGATTTCTCCGAGCTTCGCAAGCGTGAGCCGCTTTTGTGTTGCGTCGACTGCGTTGGACACCAATTCGCGCAAGAAGATCTCATGATCGCTGTAGAGAAACTTCTTGATGATCGGAAAAATATTTTCCGTTTGAACGTTGATTTTTCCTTTTTGCATGGGATTGAATTCTATTTGATTCTTGCTGTTTCAATGACCGAGCCAATGGTGAATCGAGGTCAAAAGTCTGCCATTCTGACCCGTTGTCCAACATACGGAGGGAGGCATTCCGTCAGGATGGCGGATAGGCAGTAAATTGCTGCCATGCTTATGTCACCTCCTTGCCCATTTCGCGTCTTTTTTTTCGTTTTAATAATGGCTGTTTGCAACACGCAATTGTTGTCCCAACAACCATTGAATTCTGATCCTGACTGGTCTGTATTGATGCAGCAAAGCGATGCGAACCCAGATGCGATTCGTTCGGTGTTTGAAATGCAGTGGGAGGGGCGTGAACGGACCAAAGGTTCGGGATACAAACAGGTGGAACGGTGGCTTCATTTGATGGATGGCCGAACCGATGATGATGGGGTGGCTTTGGGTTCAGAGTTCACTTTGAATGCCCACAGAAGAATTCTGCAAGGAAGAGACGCTGGACGCTCTCCCAATGGCAATTGGCAGGTTTGTGGTCCGACATTGACGGAGGTCACCACCCGCGAAAACATCCGTGGCGTAGGTCGCATGAATGCCATAACATTCCATCCAACAGACGAAGCGGTCATTTTTGCAGGGGCGCCCGCAGGTGGCTTATGGCGTTCGTATGACGGAGGAGCGCATTGGGAAACCAACACCGATGCATTGCCCACCTTGGGTGTTAGTTCCATTGCTATTTCACCCTCCAATCCTCTGGTGGTTTATATCGGAACGGGTGATCGGGACGCTTCAGATAGCCCAGGTATGGGAGTGATGAGGTCCGCCGATGGTGGAATTAACTGGGAATTTGTCAATGAAGGAATTGCCAATTTGGTGGTAGGCGATTTGTTGGTTCATCCAGAAAACGAAGATTTGATTTATGCGGCGACCAACAGCGGTGTGCACCGGTCAAGCGATGGTGGGGCGACGTGGGCACAGTGTTCATCGAATACGCAGAATTACAAGGATATTTGCTTTCATCCGACCAATCCGGACATCATGTATGCCACAGGACAAGGACGTTTCTGGAGGAGTGAAAACGGGGGAGATGATTGGGAGTATATCAATGATGGGATTCAACCCAGTACTCGGATGTGCATTGCCGTTTCCCCGGCTGCTCCGGACCATGTTTATGTGCTTTCAGCTGGGACTTATGAGTTCCGAGCATTTTTCAAATCGACTGATACGGGGTTGAATTTTGAAGAAATGAGTGACACCCCGAACATCATGGCATGGAGTGCTTCTGGAGATCAAGAAGGCGGACAAGCTTGGTATGACATGTGCTTAGAGGCCGATCCTGTTGTGGTGGATCGGGTATACGTCGGAGGCATTCGAATGAAACGCTCGGACGACGGCGGCGCAACCTGGTTGGATATCCAGGATAGCTATTTGCATGTTGACCAACACGCTTTGGTTGCCAACCCACACACGGATGAGATCTGGTTGGCCAATGATGGTGGAGTCTACCGATACGAAGACAACCAGCAATGGCAGGACATGAGCAATGGAATTGTGACCGGTGAGATTTACAAGATTGGCCAAAGTCCACACGCAGGCACCCATGCCATGAACGGCTACCAAGACAACGGCACGTATTTATTCAATGGTGTGCAGTGGTCGCGCGGAAGTGGGGGAGATGGCTTTGAATGCATCTACGACCCCAACGATCCGGAGTGGTTCTTTTCGAGTTCTCAATATGGCCGAGTCTATCGGACTGGACCAGGCATTCAATCGCAAACCATCGTCGCGGATGGAGAATTGGGTATCAACGAGGGGGGAGCATGGTCTACCCCGTTTGTGCTTTCTCCAGAGGATTCAGAAACGATGTATGTTGGATTGAAGAACGTGTGGCGCAGCCGAAACATCAAGCACGCAGTACGGGACAGCATTGTTTGGGAAAGAATTAGCTCGGAACTGGGGGGAAATGATTTGACATCTATGCGGGTTGTGCACCGCCATCGCCACAATGAACACACGTTGTTTGCTACCGAAGGAAGCCGAAAGCTTTTCCGGTGTGATTCTGCATTGGTGGAAGCGGATAGCGTGAGTTGGTTGGATCTGAGCGCTAATTTACCTCTGAGCGCCCAGCCTGTTTTGGCGATTGAGACGGTGATGGGTGATAGCTCCAGTGTCTACATCGGGTTCAATAATTCGGTTTGGTATTCACCGGATCTCGGAATGAGTTGGGTGGAATTGGAGGGCGATTTACCCGGCGTTTCTGTCAATACCGTGGTTTGCGATACGACAGGAACGGGAGGTGTGTATGCAGGCACGGATATGGGGGTCTACTATTGGTCCAATCCGGATTCGGTTTGGATTGATTACTCGGAAGGCTTGCCGCTCAATGTGCGGGTCACCGAATTGGAATTGTACCAAGGCTCAGGAAGTCAGAATCCCAGCCGGTTGCGGGCAGGAACCTATGGTAGAGGCATGTGGGAAACGGATGTGCACGGTGCGACTCAAGGTTTTCCCGCCATCGCGTACTTGAATCAAGCAAGCGGAGAAACGTCGATATACGGTCCTGCTTCGGTTCAATTGGTGTTCCGTCGCAATTTGGATGATGTGTCCATGGAATCGTTGATTGCCTCTGACATTTCAGCAATTAATGGAACGGTGTCAGATTTGCAAGCTGAAGGTGCCCAATTCACATTTACAATCAATCCGATGGAATTTGGACCAGTCGATTTGGTCGTTCCAGAAGGAGTGGCTTTGGAGGTAGGGGGCTATGCTTTGCCCAACTCAGGTTCCGACACCTTGAGGTTGGTTTATCATCCTGTTCCCGATGCATTTGGTCCTTGGGGGCCAGGCGGAGTGGGAGATGAAAGTTCATTGACCCTTTGGTTACGTGGGGATGTTGGTGCGTTTAATGACCAAGGCGAGACCGCAACAGAAGAATCGGGGGTCAGCGAATGGAGAGATGAATGGTCGGGCAATTTTATTTCCGCATACCAAGATGATGCTGCGGCTCATCCTCAATGGATTGCCGATGGTATCAACGGCCGGCCAGCGATTTCGTTTGATGGGGTGGATGATTGCATCATCGCGCCGGTGGTTCCGATGAAACAAGGCATTTCGGCATTTAGCGTCGTCAAAGGTGCCGAGACGGCATGGAATGATCACGGTTGGATCGCGAGCGCACGGCAGCCCAATGGATTCATATTGCATCCATACGCGAATCAGAGTTCATTCCAGGCCGTTGTCATCGATGATGAGTCCAATTACGCGCAAGCCACTCCGTATTGGATTGTGGATGCATCCTTGCCTCAATTCTATGGGGTGATTTACGATCAATCCGATTGGGACCAAAACTTCCAAACCATTGTCAACGACCTGCGCATTCCATTCCCCGGGTCCAACATCGGCGCTCGAGCGGAGGAGGCCAATGTTGAGGTCCGTTATGGATGGGATTACGATGAGCGATTTGGAGAAGGGGCGATTGCGGAACATTTCATTTTCAATCGTCGGTTGTTTGAATCTCAGCGCACCATTGTATCCAATTACATCGCGGCTCGCTATGACATGGTTATGGGGAACATTCAACATTACTTTAGAGCAGATTATGCTGAAGATGTCGCTGGAATTGGTCGCGAAAATGAATGGGATATGCACTCAGATGCACAAGGGACTGGAGTTGTCCGGGTGAGTAACCCGCAAGACTTGGAAGATGGTGAGTACCTCTTTTGGGGGCACGATGGGGGTGGTTTGGCCGTGGAAGTGTCCTACCCATTTTTGTCAGACCGCTTGGCACGAACTTGGGCTTTTGAAGGCGCAGGTGATGTGGGAGCAGTGACCATGCAATTTGAGGATGCAGAAGTGTGTGAATTGTTTGCGACCTCCGCCCTTGGTGTGATTGTTCAGGACGGAGAGGATTTTGAAGTGGGGAGCATTCCTTCGTTCTATCCATTGCAGAACAATGGAGCTTACTGGTCCGCTCTAGTTGACCTGCCAGAAGAAGGCGTTTTCACCATTGGGCTTGAGCCCGTTCTTTCGATCCAGGAAGACCTGCTTGCCGGGGAATTCTCGGTGTTCCCGAATCCAACCAATGAGATCTTGACCATCCGTTTGAATCACATCAGTCCAGAAGGAGTGGAGTTGCGCGTTTTGGATGCGGCAGGTCGTTTGATACAATCAGAGTCTATGAACGGAAAATACCAGACAACCTGGGATGTTGCATCCTGGTCGCCTGGTATTTACTTGGTTGAAATGCTTAAGTCAGGTCAACGCAGTTGCGTTCCCGTGATGAAGCATTGATTCCTTATTGGATGACCAATCGTTGCGATTGGCCGTTGGAATTCTGGATGAAATAGAGTCCGGGACTGCAGGCCTCGCACGCCACAGGTGTTTGGCTATCAGGAGCCATCACCCACGATTGGATCGTTTTTCCTTGGGCATCTAGTAGATGCATTTGTTGACGGTCATTTGATTGATTGGCAACAGAAAAGAATCCTGTATTGGGGTTTGGCCAAATCTGGAACATGTCAACGGTCGCTTGATCGGCATTCACGATGTCCGTGGAAACTTGCGTAAAGCGGTAGCCTTGACCAGATTCGGGGGTGCCATTCAAAAATCCAACTCCATAATACCAAGAATCAAAGCTATCGTTTTCTGACCATTGAGGGGCTGAAGGGTCGCCACTTGCCGTGTACAAATTTCCTGAATAACTGTTATAGTCAAAGTCCGTAATGATTCCAGAAGTCAAGTTGTATTCATTCAGCCATTCTTCACCGAAGGATCCAGGTCCAAAGCGGAATTCGATCATACCGTCTGCTTCGTAGAGCCACATTTGGTAGTTCATTCGAACGTCCGCCGTTTCTAGGTAAGTAAGTTCTTCATACAATCCGACATTGTTCCATTCCATTTTGAAAATACGGTCAGGTGCGGTGCCGTCCACTTGATGTCGGATGGTGCTGAATTCCTCCTCTAGCTGATAGTTCACATCCATGACATCTATGTTCAATGGCCATAAAACGGAAATCAACCCATTTTCATCAAAAGCATAGACCATTTCTCCAACTCCCCCAAGGTTTAGTTCGGTCAGAGGTATTCCTGCTAAATAAAATACAAATGGAAGGGAGAACGAGAGCTCAGGATCATCCCATCCAGCTTCGATATCTAGGATAGTTGGGTTGTCTAAGTCGACATAGGTGGCAGTGAAGTCGCTACCCACATAAGGAAATTGTGCCCAGCAAGCCTGGGTAAAAAGAAGAACGAGTGACGCAGTAAAAAATCTCATTTGTAAAAATTAAAAATTGGGACGAAGCAGTGATTTTGCATAGAATTCATCAACGACTTGAACGACTTCTTCAGGCGTGTCAACCACGTGGAAGAGATTGGGGTCATTGTCACCGATGGTTTTGTAACGAGCGGCAAGGGTGTTTTTCATCCAATCCACCAACCCAGACCAAAAGGAAGAATCAAACAAAATAATGGGCACGGGATCCACTTTGGATGTTTGCACCAAGGTCAAAGCCTCGAATAACTCATCCAACGTTCCAAAACCTCCAGGCATGACCACAAACCCTTGGGAGTATTTAACAAACATGACTTTCCGAACAAAGAAGTAATGGAAATCAATGCTCTTGTCGTCGTCGATGTAAGGGTTGTTGTGCTGTTCAAAGGGCAATTCGATGTTGAGCCCCACGGAAGTGCCTCCGGCATCATGGGCTCCACGGTTGCCCGCTTCCATGACGCCAGGACCGCCACCCGTAATGACACCGTAACCACGTTCACTCAATTGGCGAGCAACTTCGCGGGACTGTTTGTAAACCTCAGTGTCCTCACCGGTTCTTGCCGATCCGTAAATGCTGATGCAAGGGCCAATCCGCTGCAAGGCGTCGAAACCTTGAACAAACTCCCCCATAATCTTGAAGATGGACCAACTGTCATCGGTCTTGATCTCATTCCAGTCCCTTTGCTTGTATCCTTTTTTCATTGTTCGTTGGTCAAGATAGGCGAAATGCCCAATGCTGCTTGCAAAAATGGGGCGGTAGCACTGCTTTTGCAAACGGCGACTTCTTCTGGGGTGCCGAAGGCAACGATGTCTCCTCCTCCAGCGCCTCCGTGAGGACCGATGTCAATGAGGTGGTCGGCCACTTTTAGCACGTCGATATTGTGTTCAATGACCAAGACCGTATTGCCTTGTTCAACGAGCCTTTGGAGCACATCCAGAAGCATTTGGATGTCCTGAAAATGCAAGCCTGTTGTGGGTTCATCGAGTAAATACAAGGTGCTTCCGGTGCTGACTCGGGCCAATTCTGTTGCCAATTTTACACGTTGAGCTTCTCCTCCAGAAAGAGTCGTCGATTGCTGTCCCAAGGTGATGTATCCCAATCCTACGTCTTGCAAAGTCTTGGTGATTCGCTTGAGTTTTGGAAAAGCTTCAAAGAATCCGACCGCCTCATCGACTGTCATGTCCAAGACATCCGCAATGGACTTTCCGCGGTACCGGACTTCCTGTGTTTCTCGGTTGTACCGTTTGCCTTTGCATGTTTCGCAAACGACATGCACATCGGGCAAAAAATTCATTTCAATGGTCCTCAGTCCGGCCCCTTTGCATTCCTCGCATCGCCCGCCAATTACGTTAAAACTGAACCTCCCAGGTTTGTAGCCTCGGATGGCCGCTTCCGGCAACTTGGTAAAGAGCGCGCGTATTTCATTGAAAATACCTGTATAGGTGGCGGGATTTGAGCGTGGAGTTCGACCAATCGGACTTTGGTTGATGGAGATCACTTTGTCCAAATGTTGCAACCCTTTTAGTTTGGAATAAGGCAGGGGTATTTTCGTCTCTTCATAGAAATGATTGTGCAAGGCGGGGTACAGGGTTTGGTTCACCAAGCTACTTTTCCCACTTCCACTTACTCCGCTGACGCAAGTCAATGTTCCCAGCGGGATACGGAGCTTGACCGATTTGAGATTATGCCCTGTCGCACCTTCTAATACGATGGCTTTTTTGCTTCCTTTTCGCCGTTTTTCAGGAATGGGGATGCTCCGTTTTTTTGACAGATATGCAGCAGTGTGACTTTCTCCATCCAAATGGGTTTTCGGCGATCCTTGAGCGACGATCTGTCCACCATGGATTCCAGCCCCAGGACCTATGTCAATCAAATGGTCCGCTGCGAGCATCATTTCTTCGTCGTGTTCAACGACAATGACGGAGTTTCCAGCATCCCTTAAGGCTTTCAAACTTTCGATGAGGCGGGCATTGTCGCGTTGATGCAAGCCGATACTTGGCTCGTCCAAGATGTACAACACTTCCGTCAGTTTGCTGCCAATTTGAGTAGCCAGCCGTATTCGCTGGGCTTCTCCGCCCGAGAGGGTTCTTGAAGAACGATCCAATGCCAAATATTCTAAGCCGACATCCACCAAGAAGCTGATCCGCGCCCGGATTTCTTTTAAAGGCTCACGCAAGATGAATTTTTGCCGTTCGGATAGCTGAGGTTCCAAGGATTCAAACCACTCGGCTAGATGGCGCAAATCCATTTTCCCCAATTCGGCAATGTTTTTTCCGGCCAATTGAAATTGCAGGCTGATTTTTTGAAGACGTGCACCTCCGCACTGTGGGCAGGTGCATTTTTTCATAAATCGTTGTGCCCAACGCTTGAGTGGAATGCTCGTTCCCGATTCGGCGGCTTTTTCAATGGTCGAAATCACACCATCCCACCGAACACTGGGCGCTTTGATTCCTATTTTGTTTTCCAACGTCACGTTGGTTTCTGAACCATACAGGACCTGTCCCATAAGGGCTTCATCGAAATCAATGATCGGGGTTTTTAGTGATGCGCCTTCTCGCTTGAGCAAAGCCTCAAGAACTTGCATAGTTCGGTTCCCTTTCAAATCGCCCAATGGTGGGATTCCTCCTTGGTGGATATTCTTTGATGGATCGGGAACGATAAGCTTCATGTCTGCTTCGGCTACTTCCCCTAATCCATTGCAATGGGGACAAGCACCATAGGGCGAATTGAATGAAAACAAATTGGGTTCGGGGTCTGGGTAGGCCAACCCCGTAGTCGGGCACATCAGGTTTCTACTGAAGTGCTTCAATTGTTCATGGTCATGTGTCAAAACGCTCATGGAGCCTTTGCCCATGGTTAAGGCGGTTCTGACGGAGCGTAAAATGCGGGGTTCATCTTCTAGAGAGACTGCCAACCGGTCTATGATCACTTCGATGTCATGGACTTTGTAGCGGTCCACACGAAAACCAGGCTCCAGCTCAACCAATGCACCATCGACTCGTGCACGGACATAACCTTGTTTCATCACGTGCTCAAACAACTCGCGGTAGTGTCCTTTGCGACCTTTTACAACGGGTGCGAGGATGAGTATTTTTCGACCATTGAATGCCTCAAGTAGTTTTTCAACGACTTCATCATCGGTAAACCGGACCATGGCTTCTCCCGTGTTGAGGCTAAAAGCGTCTGATGCCCGCGCATAGGCTAGTCGCAGGAAATCATGCAATTCTGTAATGGTTCCTACAGTGGATCGTGGGTTTTTGCTGATGGTCTTCTGCTCAATGCTGATGACTGGACTCAACCCCGTGATTTGATCTACATCGGGGCGCTCCAGTCCTCCCATGAATTGCCTAGCATAGGTCGAAAAGGTCTCGAGGTAGCGCCGTTGTCCTTCAGCGTAGATGGTGTCAAACGCTAAACTGGATTTTCCACTCCCGCTAACTCCCGTAAAGACCACCAATTTATTTCGCGGGATGGTGATGTCGATATTCTTCAGATTGTGCTCGCGAGCTCCTTGAACCACAATGCAATCCGCGTGCGGGTCAGATTCAGGGGCAATCGGGGAGGGGGTTGAAGGCATAAATAACAGTAACCTGAGTTTCTAACCTTGGTTCTTTGGATGCGTGAGCATCAGGATGCGTTGCCGGGAAGTTTTCTGATTCGGAATCCAACGAACGCCACAACAAGTGTCATCAAGGGACTGACCAAATTAAAAATGCAATAGGGCAAATAGGTCCAAGTCGAGATGCCCAAGATGCCACTTTGTGCCACGCCACACGTGTTCCAAGGAATCAATACGCTCGTTACGGTTCCCGTGTCTTCAAGTGTTCGGCTGAGGTTTTCCGGTGCAAGCCCTTGCTTGGCGTAGGCGTCTTTCAACATGTTTCCGGGCACCACAATGGCCAGGTATTGATCAGATGCCAGGATATTAAAAGCCAAACAGGTTCCGGTAGTTCGCGCAACGAGTCCAAACGTCGTGTTTACTCCATGAAGAATGGCCGATGTAATTCGAGCCAACATTCCCGTGGCTTGCATGACTGCTCCGAATACCATGGCACAAAGAATGAGCCAAACGGTGTTGAGCATTCCATGCATTCCTCTGGATGTGAGCAATTCATCAGCGAGTGCATTTCCAGTCACGATTGCCGTGTCCAATGCCATGGCTTGGATGCTCGCCGTAAAGGATGCCAAAGCGTAGCTGCCTTGATCAGCAGCAATCCCTGAGACGCTTCGGATGACATCGGGTTGAAAAACAATGGCGGTGACGACACTCAATAGGATGCCAATAAAGAGGGCAGGGGCGGCGGCTACTTTGCGAGCAATCAAAACAATGACTGCGATGGGAGCAATGAATAAGCCCGCGTGAATGTGAAAAGTGTTCATGACAGCCTCACCATAACCTTGAGCAAAACTTTCATTGAAGGGCGCGTCACTGGCACCTCCACCAAATCCGGCGATTAAAAAGACAATCAAGGCGATGCTCAAGCTCGGGACGGTCGTATACGTCATGTATCGGATGTGGGTGAACAAATCCGTTCCGGCCACCGCAGGAGCAATGTTGGTTGTATCGCTCAGGGGGGACATTTTGTCTCCGAAGTACGCTCCGGAAATGATGGCGCCTGCCACCCAGCCTAGGTTTAGGCCCAAAGCAGTTCCAATACCAATCAGCGCAACGCCCACCGTGCCCACCGTTCCCCACGAACTTCCCGTTGCCAAGGATAAAACAGCACAGATCAAACAGGCTGCAAACAGAAAAATTCCCGGCTCCATGATTTGAAGGCCGTAGTGGATGAATGCTGGGATGATGCCCGCTACAAGCCATGCACCACTCAGCGCACCTATCAGAAGCAAAATGAGCAACGCTTCGGAAGTTTGAGAAACGGATTTCGCAATGGCCTCACTGATCACATTCCATTTCAAGCCTCTTGCCATGCCAATGCAACCGGACACGAATGCCGCCAATAACATAGCGATTTGATTGGCTCCATACGAGCTGTCTTCGCCAAAAGCAATGACATCTGCGGCCAACAGTACGATCAAGACCAGCACTGGAAATAGAGCCAAACCAAGCGGCATCGAGGTGCGCGTCGACGGCGTTTTCATCGGATCAAGCGTTGTTGGCTTTGATGGCTTCTTCAGAAGCTTCGCCTCCAGGATTCAAGGCCGACTTTTCGACCCGCATTTTGGCCCCTTCCACCTGTAAGAGCACCGTTCTTTCGTTCATGTCGACCACCTTGCCATGAATGCCGCCAATGGTGACCACCTTATCTCCTTTGGCTAAAGCATTGCGAAATGTTTTGGCTTCTTTCTGCTTCTTAATTTGAGGCCGGATCATAAAGAAATACATGATCAGGAACATGCCTCCGATGAGCATGAAAAAACTAAGGCCGCCTTCAGATTGTGCTTGTAGAATGAGAGTAGATCGCATGAGTTATTTAGTTATTTATTTATCAAGGTGTTGTAGGTCCAACCACGTCAACTAGGAGGGTTAATTTGGTAACCGATGGTATGGTATTGGCCACGACGAATATGGTTTTTTCGTTGGTTCCTTGGCGGTCGCGGCTATCGAAATTCACATGAATTTGCCCGGACTTGCCTGCCCCAATGGGGTGTTTTGGCCAATCCCTTGCCACGGCACAACCGCATGAGGTCGAAACATCCGCTAAAACCAAAGGAGCCTTCCCCGTATTGGTAAACGTAAATGAAACTCCTTTTTGGGCACCTTCTACCATAGATCCTAAGTCAACTAAGGTGTCCTGAAAAACAATTCCAGGAAGATCTGAAGCGTGAGGTACATTACCGCTGGCTGTTGCAGGTATGTGAATCATGTCCGTGGATACGGCGGATGACGACGAGTCCATGCATGCCATCAACGCCATTCCTATCGATCCTATGACCAGCCAATTTTTCATCATTCAATCAATCCTCTACCCATTTTTACGATGGAACCATCTTCTTTCATTTGGGTAAACAATTGATCGAGGATACCATTGATGAATCCGTTGCTCTTCGGTGTGCTGTAATACTTTGAAAGTTCGATGTATTCGTTCAGCGTCACCTTCAATGGAATGGAAGGGAAAGACTTGGCTTCGGCGATTGCCATTTTCATAAGGATGCGATCCATCAAGGCGATCCGCTCCAATTCCCAGTTTTTCGCGGATTCCATGACCAGCTTTTCATTCACATCGGACTGGGCCAAGGATTCCTTAAACAGGGTTTCCATGAATTCCTTGTCATCATCGTCTTCTCTCCACAATGGAAGCAAGTCGATCTCCTCTTCGGTTTCCCGAATCGTTTTGATGGTTTTGATGGCCATCGAAGCGGCCAAATCCAAATCATCGTTCCAATAGATGCTTTGCTCCTCCAGACTATCTTGGAATAATTCGCTGTTGATCATGTGCTTGCGGAACATGCGGATCAAATACTCTCGGTCATGCTTGAATCCTCTTTCCTCGGATGCCATGTATTCAACATATTCCTCATGCTCCAAAAGGTCTCGGAAAATCTTCCTGAGCAATTCTTGATCATTGCCCCAACCAACCCCCAGTTCATCGCCTGCTTTTTGAAGCTTTTTGCTGTTCGCCAGTGCCCTCAAAGGCTTATTGGTCACGAACTTGGTGTTTGGGTGCAAATCTTCCGGTAATGGAAGCTGTTTTTTTCTCCCCATTTCAATGCGATCTATGGCAAAGGACTGCATGCTCCCTATCATGAGGAGGAGCAAGATGTACAACTCTTGCATCTTTCCAATGGCGTGGTCTAGCGACTTGCGCGTGGAAACGATATCTGGTTCCGAATCCTGATAAAATCCATAGAGGATGTGCAGGATTTTGATGCGAATATGACGTCGGTTAAGCATGGGCAATCGTAGACCACAAAACTACTCTTCTCTCGCTGATTCCAATGGCCCGATTTCGAATGATTTGGCTATTTATCTTCAAAGTTTCCACCAATGACATCTAGGAAGAGGTGTATTTTTGCTGCATGTCCAATTTATGTTTCTCCAAAAATGGTGTGAGGGGGTTTGTTTTCATACCATGGGTTGGTTGTTTGTTGGCCTTGGCCTTGTCGGGTTGTGAGCAACAAATTGAAGTGGTGTTGCCAGCGGTAGATTCTGATTTTGTCATAGAAGGGAAAATTGAATCTGGAGCTCCGCCTATTGTTTTTGTTGGAAAAACTCAAGGTTATTTTGATCCGGTGGACGCGAGTACCATTGGTCAATCTTTTCTGCCTGGAGCATTGGTGCATGTGACTTCGAGTGGCGTGAGTTATGAGCTTCAGTCCCTTTGTACGGGTGACCTCTCACCAGAATTACTGGATCAAGCTTCTGAGTTGTTGGGATTTCCTGCGGAGATGTTGGCTTCATTGGATTTGTGCGTTTACACTTCGTTCGATGAGAATGTCATCGGACAATTTGGAGCGAAGTACGTCTTGGACGTAACCATTGAAGAGCAAGAGCTCCATGCCGAAACTGAAATTCTCCCCGCGATCCCCTTGGATAGTGCTTGGTGGGGAAGCCCTGGTGTCCAAGATTCATTGGGTTTGCTTTATGCTTCGTTTGCCGATCCCGATTCATTGGGAAATGCATACCGCTGGTATGCCAAGCGTATTAATGTTCGGCCTGACTGGGATCCGATGGCCGGAGAAATGAAGGATTCGGACTTTGTAGCTCCAATGGGCAGTGCTTTTGACGACACGTTTTTCAATGGATTGTCTTTTGTGTTCAACGCATTTCGTGGTGCAGCGCCAGGCAGTACGGCCTGGGATGATGACTTTTCGAGCAGTGAGGCGGGATATTTTAAATCCACAGATACGGTCGTGGTTCGCATGTGTTCTATTGACCAAGGAGTGTTGGATGCCATTCGGAGCTACGAGAATTTGATTTTAAACCAAGGAAGCCCGTTCGCCTTTCCGACCAACATGATTTCCAATGTTGAAGGAGGACTGGGTCTTTGGGCAGGATATGGCATTTGGCAAGACACCGTAATTTGTCTTCCATAATCACGAATAAAATTTCACCATGCATACCATTCTGAAGAGGTTTTTCACGGTTTCGTTTTTGATTGTTTGTTATGTCACTATGGCTCAAGGCCCGATCAAGGAGCGCGCTGTATGGAGCATTGATGGTGTTTCAGTGTATGAAAGTGGTGCGCGAATCCAACGGTCAGCAACGGTAAAACTCAATGCTCTGGGAGAGGCGCACATATTGCTGGGAGGGTTGGCGGTAAACCTTGACGAAAAAAGCATTCAAGTGGCGCTGCCAATGGACTGGGCTTTGTCAAGTCGGAGTGCTCAAATTGGAAGTGATTCAATGCATGTAACTGAGTGCGAGAAAATGACGGATGATTTGACGTCAAATATCAAATCCGCTCAACAGACGATATCGTTGCGTCGGGCTTTGCTTGCCGCGTACGAGGAAGAACGGGCCATGGTGCAAGCCAACCGCAAGGTTGGGGGAGATGAGTCACTGTTGGTCGAAGACTTGCGTGAATTGGCGGATTTTTGGAGAGATCGCGTGAAGGAATTGGAGTACCTGATGTTGGAACTGCGGTTGGAAATTGAAGCGTTGGAGATGGAAGTGGTCGATTTGGAATCAGGTGTAAGAGAATGGCAAAAGAAAAAGACCTTGCAAGAAGGTCAGATTACCATGCGACTTATAGGGGAGCCATCGGCGATGGGCCGGGTGGAAATAAGCTACATCGCCTTGGATGCATATTGGGAAACAGCCTATGACGCACAGGTTTCAGATGATGGCAATGTCAATTTGAAACGGTATGCCCGTGTGGTACAACATACGGGTTCAGTTTGGACAGGCATTTCCTTGCGATTTTTAGCTGGAAACCCAACTCAATCGCTCGCTCCTCCAAGCTTAGATCCGGTGTTTTTGAGCGTTAGACAGGGTGGGTCGACGGGTTATGAATGGGCTAGTTCTGCTGCTTCGGATCAAATATTCGAAGATGTTAATCTGACGGATGATAGCGGCATGAGAGCGAGAAATATTTCGAATGGACCGGCCATTGATCGGTACACGTTTGAGCCGATGCATCCCGTGCGAATCGCTGGTGATGGATCGCCTGAACGGATTGCATTGGAGGAGATGAAGCTTGACGGGGAATTGACCTATTTGGTGTTGCCTGCGTTTTCGGATGAGTCCTATCAATTGGCGGCAAGCGCAGACTGGAATCAAGCTCGGCTGATGGCAGGAGCGGTTCAGGTGGTTGCTGGTGGGGCTTACCGTGGGGCATTTCAATTGTCGTTGCCAGCTCCTGGAGATACGCTTGAATTTCCGCTTGGGCAGGATCCCAGTGTGCGATCTCATCGGAAGCGCATGATGGATTTGTGTTCCACTTCTGCTTTCGGAGGAACGAAACGCAACAATCAAGCCTTTCAAATTGATGTTGTCAATCACCACAATCGGTCGATTAATGTTCGGGTAATGGATCGCATTCCCATGTCCAATAGCACAGAAATCAAGGTGTTTCCTCAAGAATTAAGTGGAGGCGAATTGGATGAAACCACGGGTGTGATATCATGGGAAACAACGTTGGCTCCAAACGAGCAAAAATCGTGGGTATTCTCGTATAAGGTCGAGTATCCGAAACGATCTACTCTCCAAGGTCTTTGAGAACAGGTGCGCCTTCCGATTCCTGCCAAGGGAGCAGGGATACTCCGCGGTAGTAGTGCTTTAAAATCTCCCAAACACCATGTCCTGCTGCAGCGCGCCCCATGGCACCTTCTTGACAAAACCCCACTCCATGGCCAAATCCTTGACCGATCACACGCGTTGAATCGCCTTCTTCAAGGGCAATGAAAAACCCGGATCGAAACCCGAAAGCGGATCGAGCACGAGCCGTTCGAATGGCATCCACGCTATCCATCAGGAATGCGCTTCGTTTTGTCGGGAGCCAATTGTCGATTTCGCTTTCGTATCCCCGTTCCGATTCCAACCAGTCCGACCATTTCTGGGTGGAAATTAATTGTTCCCAATGGCTGTGTGGATAGGTTAAACAGAATGCATCTGAAACCCCGGCAAGGTATGGAACGGCACGCTGCCAAACGGCCTCGGCACCTTGGGTGTGACCTCCGCAATTGGAATGAAAAGCGGCAACAATTGGTTGTTTTTGCTCATCGACCAAGATTAAATCTCGTGTGGCCCAGACTCCTTCTCGGATGGTATCATTGACTGTGCTTACCCCCTTAAACACTTGGCAATGAACTCCGTCGCACACATCAAATCCCTCTATGGCATGCCTGCCCAATGCTTGAATGGTATACGTGCGGCAAACAATGGATTGAGCTTGGTAATAATTGGGTGCATGTCCTTTTCCTCCTTCGGCAACTACTACGCCAGGTAAATAGGCTTCCAAAGGAGTTTCCAATACGCAGCGAATGGATCCGTTGTGTATGAAAAGGTGCACCAATCCCGGCATCTTTCGAAGACCTTTTCCCGGAACGGAAACTCTCAAAAGACTTCCGTCTATCAGGGGTTGAATAATGAGGTGAGTTTGGTCTGGGAGGCCGGATACGCTCAATTTCCCAGATTGGCACCTGACGGTTAACTTTCCGCTAATTGTTTGAGCGAAGTCGCCGGTTGGTGAAATCAAACGATGGGCTCCTGAAGCGGAACTGCATGTGAATGAAGAGGCGTTGGAAAGTTCAAGGAGTCCAACTTTCACAAGTTCCTGAGCTCTTGCGGCAGAAAGCATGCTAACCCCCGCCAGAAGGGCAATGAATAAGATCCGATTCATAGATTTTCGAGAATCGAAGCGGCGACTGATTTTGAGGCTTTTTGTGTTCCCAAAATGCTCTTTAATTCATCGGACATTCGTTTTTGTTCCCATCCTTTTTTGGTATAGGACTGGCCGTCGTGCAAGGTGTTCAAATCCTTGGCAAGCTGATCTTCGTGGCAATCCTTCTGAATGCGTTCTTGAATGCCCATTTTGCCTAATAAAATATTGGGAAGTCCGATGTACGACACGCGAGCAAGCCGTTTGGCCAGTTGGTAAGTCAATGCGCTCGTACGATAACAAATGATGTGAGGTAAACCAATTAGCGCAGCTTCCAAAGTAGCCGTTCCGGATGCTATTAGGCCCAAGGTTGCTTGTTGCATCAACACGCGTGTTTCTCCAAAGACCACTTGAACGCCGTGCCTTTTTGCCAAGGCGTAGGCTTCGGCATCTTGTCCAGGAGCGCCAGCAATCACAGGTTGGAATTGTGGCTTGTGTTGGGCGACCTTGAGAAATAAGGGGAGCATATGATCCAACTCTTGTTTTCGTGATCCTGGCAGCAACGCAAGGATGGGCTTGTCAGTCGGAAACGAAGAGGACGGGCTCATTTGCGCATCGAGCACCTCAAGAAGTGGATGCCCCACAAATCGCACGTCCATATCGACTGATTTGTATGCTTCAAGTTCAAACGGCATCGCTACGTGCATCCGGTCGACATGGCGTTTGATGCGGTGGACACGTTTGGCATTCCATGCCCAAATGGCAGGGGAGATGTAATGATGGGAGAAAATGCCCGAGGCGTGGGTTTTTGCAGCAATCCGCAAATTGAAGCCAGGAAAGTCAATTCCGACAAACGAATCGGGTTGAAATGATTGAATTTCGTTCCAACAGCTAGTGAGATTTCTGGCAATGGTTCGGATGTTCTTCAGGACCTCCCAAAACCCCATAAATGCCAATTCTCGGTAATGCTTCGTCACCTGAGCGCCAGCACGTTCCATTTCCTCACCGCCCCATGCTCGAATCTCCAAATGAGGGTTGGCAGCGAGTAAAGCTTGAACGAGCAATCCGCCATAAGCATCCCCGGAGGCTTCACCAGCGACCATGAAAATTCTTTTTTTCGGCGAGATTTTGTTGTTCATCTGTCAGCTAAAGAAGGATTGGCCTTGAATCCAAAGAATCGCTGGGATCGAAATCAAAATCACCAACATCACGCCTTTTGCAAAGCTCTCCCATTGACTTTGAAGGGCTATCCAAAACAAGGCAACGTTAAAGAGTACACTGACGGTGAGGATGGAGTCTTTGTAAAGTTGGCTTTCAATGAAAACAGTATGCACGAAGTAGCTCAGGCTCGTGTCATTTTCAGAACTCCACCAAAAGGCAAGAATGAAAAAACCGGTTAGGGTTCCTAGAATTCCTGCGGCAATTCCCCAACCCATGGTGTCCCATTTTTTCATGATAGATCCCATTGATTTAGTGTTGCAATGGCATGATGAGCGGTCAAGTCAAATTGTGTCGGGACCACACTGACATATCCATTTCTCAAAGCCCATTCGTCGGTGTCTTGCCCTTGATCTGGGTTGTTGAATTTACCGGTCATCCAGAAATACGTTCGGCCTCCAGGCGAAACTCTTTTATCGAACGCATCTTCCCAATAACCTGCAGATTGGCGACAGATTTTCATTCCCTTGATGTCCTTTACAGGCAACTTGGGGAAATTCACATTGAGGCATGTCCCATCAGGTAAGCCATTGGAAAGAACGTGTTGAGCTAGCTTTAAGACAAACGTTTGGCAAGACGAGAAATCCGCATCTGCCGAATGATCCAATAGACTAAATCCAATCGAAGGGATGCCCTCAACGGCGCCTTCAACTGCCGCTGACATGGTGCCACTGTAAATCACATTGATTGAGGCATTGCTCCCATGGTTGATGCCGCTGACCAATAGATCCGGTTTTCGACCGAGAATTTCGTAAATGGCTAGTTTCACACAATCCACCGGGGTTCCGGAAGTTTGCCATGCCGCCTTGATACCGTCCACAGGAAATGGACTCTCTTCCATGTGCAACGTTTCATTGATGGTGACCGCATGACCCATTCCACTCATCGGCCGGTCAGGAGCCACCACTACTACATCACCGAGGTCTAACAAGGTTTCAGCTAAGAATCGAATTCCACCTGCTTGAATGCCATCGTCGTTGGTGACCAAAATCAGGGGGCGTTCATGGGGGTTGATCATTTTACTTCAGGAATTCGTGTCAGTCCTTCCAGGAAATAACCCCAAAATTTCTGTACAGAGCTGATTTGGACACATTCATCGGGGCTATGAGCTCCGCGGATGTTGGGGCCAAAACTGACCATGTCCATGTCGGGATAATTGGTTCCCAAAATACCACATTCTAATCCAGCATGGCAGGCAATGACATGGGGCGACTCACCGAATTGTTCTTCGTAAAGCGCTTGGAATAAAGATGCAATAGCGCTGTTTGGATTGGTTGTCCAGCCAGGATATGTTCCACTATACGCTGTTTCCAGTCCGGCCAAAGCAAAGGCCGATGAGATACTGCGGGCATGATCATCTTTTTCGGAATCTACAGAACTGCGGCAAAGGCATTTTAAGCTGATTTGTCCATTCCCAACGCTTACACGAGCTAAATTATTGGATGTCTGAACCAATCCGGGGATTTCGGGACTCATCCGGTGAATACCAACAGGGCATGTTTGAATGGCGAGCAAGAGCAACTCCTGTTCATCTTCGGGCAAAACGGTGGTGGCCAATTTATCGGCCGGGGCTATGGTAAATGTCAAGCCTAAATCTGTTGACCGGTGCTCGGATTGAACGAAGTTCATTTCCTGAGCAACGATGCTCTCAAGCGCTTTTCGATCAGCGGAATCGATGACCAATTGGCAATTTGATTCACGTGGAATGGCATTGCGTAATCCACCTCCATCAATCGATGAAATGCGAAAATCCACTTCTTCCAAGGCGACCAAAAGCAAGCGATTCATGACCTTGTTGACATTGGCAATGCCTTTGTGGATGTCCATGCCTGAGTGTCCACCGGCTCCACCTTTTACGGTTAAGGAAAGCGTCTCAACTTCCGAGTTAACGGATTCGCCTTCATAAGCACCGGAAGATGTGACATCGACCCCCCCGGCACATCCAATGGATAATTCATTGTCGTCTTCGGTATCCAAGTTCAAAAGGATGCTCCCTTGCAAAAAGCCTCCTTGAAGTCCCAGGGCACCCGTCATGCCGGTTTCCTCATCAATGGTGAATAGTCCTTCAAGCGGTGGATGAGGG
>JAPKCA010000002.1 GCA_028823145.1 Flavobacteriales bacterium | reverse complement strand
GGCTGTATCGGAACGGCTTCTGCTACCGTGCACATCAAACCACAGCCTACCGCTGATATCGCCTTTGCGAGTGCGGAAGTCGGTTGTGCTCCTTTCAATGTTGCTTTTGATAACAACAGCACAAACGGAGATACCTACATCTGGAACTTCGGGGACGGATCCGAGGAAATCGCTTTGGACGGTGCCATCACCCATGACTTCAATGCAGTTGATGCAACCGCCAACTACAACGTAACCCTAACGGCTATCGATGCACTCGGTTGTTCAGATACCGCTACCGAAAGCGTAACCGTATTCCCAGCAGCTGACTTCAACTTGGCATTGACCGTCGATTCCGTGTGCTCGCCATTGGTGATCACCATGCCGGAAATTGCAGGTGCACAAAACGTCACCTGGAACTTCGGGGACGGAACGTCTTCCAATGAATTGACGCCGGTTCACACATGGGAGAATCTCTCCGATGAACTTATGAGCGCAGTTGTTTCATTCGAAGGACAAACCATTGATGGCTGTATCGGAACGGCTTCTGCTACCGTGCACATCAAACCACAGCCTACCGCTGCTTTCGAGATGACAGTTGACCAAGGATGTGAGCCGTTGAACACGACGTTGATCAACAACAGTGAAAACGCCGATTTATTCGTGTGGAGTTTCGGAAACGGACAAGCTCCTGTGAGCTTTCCTACCACAGAAGATGTGGCCATGACATTCGATGCCAACGGTGAACCTACTGCGTATGAAATCACCTTGGTTGCCATTGACGCATTGGGTTGCACGGACGAACAGGTCGCAACCGTCGAGGTTCTTCCAACACCTGCCTATGTCATTCAACTTGAGGAGAGCGAATCTTGCTCACCCTACACAGCTGTGATGCCCGCGATGGAAGATGCCATGACTTCGTTTTGGATTTTCGGCGATGGCACCATGTCCAACGAGGTCACCCCTGCTCATAGCTGGACCAACAACACCAACGACTTGGCCAATCACATCATTGAATTCCAAGGGTCCAACGCCTACGGTTGCTTCAATACTACCAGCACTTCGATTGCCGTAAAGCCTCAACCTGTGGCAGATTTCTCAACGAACCTGGACGAGGGATGTGCACCATTGGCTGTCGTACTGAGTAACGAAAGTATTCGCGCGGACACCTTCGATTGGGATTACGGTGATGGACAAACCAACGTATTCGACAACACCAGCGATCACGACTACACCTTCGAAGGTCAGAATGTCATACACACCTACTCCATTTCACTCACAGCAACCCACAACTTGGGATGCAGCGATGTTAAGACGGATTCAATTAGCGTGTTTCCTGAAGTGTTTGCCGCATGGACTGGATCTGTTGAAGGATGCGCTCCTTTCGAAACAACTTTAGAATACGTTGGAAACAACATCGAGCTTATCCAATGGGATATGGGGAACGGTGAGTACATCAACTCACCCGTAGTCGCGACAACTTACAATGGTCAATCCGGCAACGATGCTGTTTACACGGTTGGTTTGGGCGTGATGTCAGAGTATGGATGTTCGGATATGACCAACGTAGAGATCGTGGTTCACCCTGCTCCATTGACTGGATTGGCTGTGAGCGAAAACAGCTCATGTGCTGAGACTGAAGTATTGGTTTTCAATGAGTCAACCTTTGCAGATAGTGTCATCCTCCATTTGGGCAATGGTGATGTTTTCATCAATTCAGCATTGAGTCCCATTGCTGTGGAATTTGAAAATGAAACCTCTGGGGATATCTCATTCTTGATTTCTCAAGAAGTGTTTACCGATTTTGGCTGTTCCGCTTTTGCTTCGATTCAGCATACGGTTCATCCAAAAGTGACCGCTGCATTCCAGGGACCTGAGGCGGCATGCACCCCTACTTTAGCATTATTTGAAAACCAATCCATCCACGCAAATGATGGATTTGCTTGGAGCTTTGGAGACGGGACCTTTTCCAATGACTTTGCTCCTGAGCACGTCTTCGATAGCGGAAGCACATCAGATGAAATCTATACTGTATCCTTGATTGCCATGAGTACTGCAGGATGCACCGACACAACATCGACTCAAGTGACCGTGTTTGGCACCCCTGAGGCCCACCTTTCTTTGGATTCTTTGAGCGGATGTTATCCGGTTGAAGTGACCTATGCCAATCAGAGCGAAGGACATACACAAACTTCTTGGAGTTATGGAAATGGCGAGACCAGTAGCGTGAGCGATAGCTTGCACAGCAAGGTATTCTTCAACCCAACTTCCGATTTGCTGACTTACACAACAACGATGACCGTATTGAACGAGAGCGGTTGCAGCGCAGAAGCATTTGCATCATTCGATGTAGCTCCTCATTTGAATGCTGCATTTGATGTTGTTTCCCAAGGATGTTCTCCGGTCGATGCTCAATTGATCAATCAATCAGTCGGCGCGGCTTCGTTTGAATGGAATTTCAACGACGGGTCTCTCCTCTCAAATGAGATAAATCCAGATCACATTTTCGTGAACAACACGAATGAAGACCTGACTTTCGAGGTCGAGTTGATCGCGCTATCGGCTTATGGTTGCCTGGACACTCTGACGATTGGTGTAGACGTCTACCCCATGCCATCAGCCGAATTCTCTGTGACTCCAATGACACAGACGTTCCCCAACACCACGGTTGGCATCAACAACATGAGTGCAGCTTCTGAGTCAGCGATTCAATACTGGAGCTTCGGTGATGGTGCAGAAATTGCGACTGATCAACCGGTATTCCACACCTACAACACGTGGGGAACCTACAACATCACCTTGTTGGTAGACAATGGTTACTGTGCCGATGCACACACCCAAGAAATTCAGATTTTATCCCCTAACCCTGTAGCAGATTTCACGGGTGGTGGAGCCGGATGCGCACCTCTTTTGGTCGTGTTCGAAAATGAATCCAACCACGGCGCTGGATATGTCTGGGACTTCGGCGATGACTACATGACATCCGAGGAATCTCCGGTACATGTCTACACACAACCCGGCGTTTACAATGTTTCTTTGACCGTCATCGGACACGAAGGGCAAGAACACGAAATGGTGCATTATTCAACCGTGGAAGTATTCCCTACAGCTGAAGCCGCATTCGTTTTCAGTCCATCTCAAGTCGTTGCTCCCGACGAACCTGTTGAATTTGTGAACTTGTCTCCTCCGGGAGCCACAGAATTTCTATGGACTTTCGGCGATGGCATGGTAAGCACGGAGGAAAACCCTATTTACACGTATGCTGAGCCCGGTGTATACGACGTCACTTTGACAGCCAACAATGCATTCAACTGCCCAAGCACGTTCACCATGGAACAAGCAGTAGAAGCCATTGCAGGAGGATTCATGAAATTCCCTACCGGATTTACTCCTAACAATGGCGGATCCACCGGTGGTGGATATGATCCCGGCAGTTACGACAACGATGTATTTCACCCCTATCACTTGGGAATCGTCGAGTATGAACTCGTCATCTTCAACAAATGGGGCGAGTTAATCTTCCGCTCGACCGATGCCAATATCGGCTGGGACGGATACTTCCATGGCCGCATTGCACGCCAAGACGTTTACGCTTGGAGAGCAACCGCCCAGTTTAGCAACGGACACCGCATTACCAAAGCGGGAGATGTCACCCTTATCATCCAATGATTCCAATAACTATGAAATATATTTTGCATCCCCCTCGCTTCATTCAAGCGATCCTCATCTTCGCCGTTATGGTTGGAGTCCTTGCCTGCGAAAGTGAAGCACAAGATTTGCGTTTCACCCAGTACAATGCCATTCCCACCTCTGTGAATCCTGCCTTTGCCGGTTCGATGGACAAAGCTCGGTTGGTCAGCGTGTACCGCAACCAATGGGCCAGCATGCCCGGTTCGTATGTCGGATGGCACGTTGCGCACGATTGGTACAACCGCGATTTGAACAGTGGCTTTGGAATTCTATTCAGTCAAGAAGAAGCGGGCGCAGGTGGTTTAAACACTACACGCTTTTCAGCTCAATATGCCTATGAAATTCCACTTGGAAATGGATGGCGCTTGCGTCCTGCATTGCAAGCCGGAATGGGCAACCGATCCATCGATATGCAGCGATTGACCTTCGGTGATCAATTGATTCGTGGAGACAACGTGTCCACATTGGAAGATCGCCCCAGTGTCGCACAGAATTATTTTGACTTCGGGACTGGCATGCTTTTGCTTGGAGAATACACCTGGCTGGGAGTTTCATTCGATCACTTGAATACACCCGATGAAAGCCTCAACCCTATGTTTATCGACCCGATGGATGTCCTCACTTCCGTACATGGCGGATTCCGCATGCCACTAGTCGATCACCTGAGAAATGTGAATTACGGAGACATGGTTATTGCGTTCAATTATATGAAGCAAGATCAGTTTGATCAATTGGATTTGGGTGTTTATTATGACACCAAACCACTAAGTATCGGACTGTGGTACAAAGGCTTGCCCTTTGGACACACCATAGAAGGTGGGGCCGATGTGGATGCCGTAAGTCTTTTATTGGGTTACGGAGCCAATGACTGGAAAGTCGGATATAGCTATGACATGACTCTGAATAAGTTAGGCTTGGCGACGACCGGCGGAAGCCATGAAATCGTCCTTAGCTACACTTGGCAAACTGAAAGGCGGAATAAGCCACAGATGCCACGCTACGTGCCGTGCGCCACTTTCTGAGAATTAAGCTAGAATACTTGCGTAGGGCCTATGTCCTTTAAAGACCAATTTGATTGACTTCAGTTTGAAGTTGAACCCCGAATTTTTCAAAGACATCGGCCATCACATCCTGCGCCAATTTCCAGATTTCCTTTCCTGAAGCTCCACCATAGTGGACCAATACCAATGCTTGCTTTTCGTGCACTCCATGGGTCCCACGGCGCTTTCCTTTCCAGCCAGCGTGTTCAATCAACCATCCTGCAGCGATTTTGATATTTCCATCTCCTTGAACAAAGTGGGCAACTTCCGGATGTTGCACTCGCAAGGCAGCAAAATCCGCAGCAGACAGAATTGGATTCTTAAAGAAACTCCCCGCATTTCCCAGCTCCTTGGGGTCGGGCAATTTTGAGGAGCGAATCCGCATGACAGCATCTGCCACGTCACGATGGGTCCATGTTTCCTGAGGAAGGCCTTCCAATTCTTTCTGGATCGAACCGTATTCCGTATTCAATGGCGCCTTCCGTTGGAGCGAAAAGGCCACACGAACAATTACCCAATGGCCTTTCGCTGCAGATTTAAAAATACTTTCCCGGTAATCAAATTCGCATGCTGCTGCATCGAATCGGTGCAAGGCTCCAGTTTGGATGTTTATGGCCTCCAACCAGAGGAATCGGTCCTTGACCTCAACACCATATGCGCCGATATTTTGCATGGGAGACGCCCCGACATTGCCTGGAATCAAAGCCAAGTTTTCCAACCCATTCCAGCCCATTTCCAAAGAAACCATCACCCAATCATGCCAATTCTCCCCTGCCCCAACCACGACGTCCACCTCATCTCCATTTTCCCGCAAGACCTGAAACCCTTTTAAACCGATATGTAGCGCCAACCCAGGCCAATCCCGATGCAAGAGCATGTTGGAACCTCCTCCCATAATCAACAGGGGCAAGCCCTGATCTTCTGCATACGTCAGCGCCGCCCGGACCTCATCATCGGAAGTCGCACTCATCCATTTCTTCGCAAGCGCCGGGACCCCAAATGTGGTCCAATCTGTCAAATCCACAGAATTTCGAATTCTCTGAGAATCCGACGAGACACGAACCTGACTAACCGAACCGCTTAAAGCATTCGCTTCTCTTTTTTCAAAGCGCTCATTCCATTCTTCTGCATGGAGTTTTTCAAAAGAGTCCTTTGCTTCAAGCAGCTCTTGGAGCAGCACCCGCGTTGGATAGATCTCTGCATAATGAGCATGAGCTAGCCATCGATTCTCCCCCAATCCCTGCCATTCTAAAAAGTGCAGCGGACCATCGATCCGATACAACGTATTGGAGCCTTTCAAGGCACGGTATTGAGGATAAATGAGGGACATGCTTTCAGCGGACAATTTCGGGCCTACTGAAGAAACAAACGCGAAAGCATCGGGTTGTATTTTTGAACAACCCTCATCATGCTCTCATCTCCTCTAAACATCCCCGCTAAAGGCCAACTGCAGGTGCAATCTGCAAGAGAATCCGCTAAAGCGAATCAGTGGACCAGCGCCTTGATTGCATACGACCAAGCCCTTGCAACCGATACCGACTGGCGGGAAAATGTTGATTTCATACACGACCGTGCCATTGCCATGTTCCACAATGGGCAGGCCGCTGAAGCTTTGGTAGAGCTGGATAAGGCCGTTGAACTGCAGCCCGATTACGGTTACCGTTATGCCGCCCGTGGATGGATGAAACAAGCCCTGAAAGACTACAACGGCGCCATTTCCGATTACCAAAGAGCCCTCGAATTGGATCCAGAGGACGCTATTTCACACAATAGTTTAGGCTTACTGGAAGAGCAATTGGGTTACCACAAAGTAGCGAAAGAACGATTCGCCGTTGCAGATGAACTGGCTGGAATTCTGGAAAACAAATCCATTTCAACCACCGGTGAAGTCACGTCAGCCCCCCCTTTCCCAAAGCAGGAAACCGAAAACGAGCCAGAACCAAAGCCCAAGTCGTCTTGGCAAGAAATAAAGCGAGCGTTGGGGAATCCCGATGGAAGAAAAGAATTTCTTGGTTTCATCCGCAACGGGTTTAAATTGAATCGCTGAACATGACCCTGTGACCCATCCTCCGTCCCCATCCTTTCTTCACACCGTTGCAAACACGGTAGCTGCTCATGCCCATCCCTCTGATTGCTTGGTCGTGTTGCCCAGTCAGCGTGCCGCTAGCAGGTTTCGAAAGGTTTTCGCCGAGCGCTTGGAAAAGCCAGCGTGGTTGCCACGAACGTGCACCTTGGGGCAGCTTTTACAGGAGCACACGGAATTGGTTCCGATGGACCCCTTGGAAGGACTCGCGGAATTGTACCTCGTTTGGAAATCGCTCAAAAGCAAAGATAAAAATGAAGCGGTGGCCTCGAAATTGGGGTTTCAATCATTCATGCATTGGGGAAAGATGGCTCTTCGCGATTTCAATGAAATTGATCAACATTTGCTGGACGCGAACCAAGTCTTTCAAAACCTATGCGACATTGAAGATATTGAGGAATGGAGCTTTGATTCAGAAGAGAATCTCAAGCCTGGTCAACTCCAGTTTCTCCGACAATATCTCGAGCTCGGACCCCTATATTTCGCTTTTCAAGAAAGGCTCAAAGCCCAAAATTGGGGATATGCCGGAAGCATGGCCAAAGCCGCCATCGCTTCGCCGGAGTTAAAACCCTATGCACATGTATTTGTTGCCGGCCTCAGTGTCTTGACACCTGCCGAAAAAACTTTCTTGGGTCGATTTGAAAAACAATCTCGGCTCACCTGGCTCTGGGATGCGGATGCAAGCTATGTCGATGACCCCATCATGGAAGCCGGGATTTTCATTCGGAAACAGGCCACGAAGGATGCCATCCAAAAATTGCCTCGACGACTCGCTGAGTCAGCGCCAAAAATTCACATTAAGGGTTGTAGCAGCTCCGTTTACCAAGCCCAAGCCGTCCGGGAAATCGTCCAGTCTTTGCCTGCAGAGGAACAGGCCAAAACGGGGGTCATCCTCCCTGATGGAAAGTCCCTGTCCATGCTGCTGCAGAGTTTACCTTCAACGAAGCATGGAGGATACAATGTAACCATGGGGCTGAATTGGTCCGAAACACCTGCTTTCCGATTTTTGGATTGCGTAAAACGCATGGTCATCAAACGGGGCAGCAGTTGGCACCATGTAGATCTTCGTTTGTTGATCAGCGACCATTTGGCTCTTGCAGCTAGCGGGCGCGACGCGCTTCTCGAAGATGGTTCATTGGTCATGAAGGGATTGGCAAAAAGCCATATGGCCTGGGTCAAACAAGACCAATTGGAAGTCCTTTCCAAAGGAACGCTGGCTCAACTGACCGGCGAATTGATTCCACTCAAGTTAACCGATCCATTGGCCTTGCTCATGGCTATGGAGCATTGGTCAGGACAAATCGGCCACCGCATGGAGGGCAAAGACAATGCTGACCCATGGGTAATGGCCAGTTGGCAACGCGTGATGCGTGCCATTTCAGTCGTCCGTCGATTTCAAGAAAATCATCACCTCTTAGCTAGCCCCGAAGAGGTTTGGGCCATGTTGGACACCTGTCTTTCTTCCGAGCGCATCGATCTTTTAGGCGAACCCGAGCAAGGGCTGCAAATCATGGGTCTGATTGAAACGAGGGCTTTGGACTTCAAACGGGTCATTGTTCTGGATTGCAATGAAGGGGTTCTGCCCAAGACCGCTATACCAGAAAGCTACATTCCTTTCGACCTTCGGGCGCGTTGGGGATTGCCCGGCCGGCATGAACGCGAAGCCATATACGCCTACTATACCTACCGACTGCTCAACCGCGCTGAAGAAGTGACTTTTTTGTACCGTGCCCAAGACGATGGTTCGGAAAAAAGTCGCTATCTCCTTCAAATCGAACAAGCTTTTAAGCCCAATGGAATCGATTTGTTGCCTTATGAAATTTCGGCAATACAAGCCCCTTTGCCTGGTCCTCGACCTGAAATCCCCGCTTTGGAATGGACCGCAGAAGCAAACGGTCGATTGGTTCAATGGGCTCAAAATGGCATCAGTCCATCTGCGATGAACACCCTTCTCGCTTGCCGTCGAAACTTCTTTTATCAATACATGCTCCGGCTGCACGAGCCCCCAGAGATTCAAGAAGAGATGGCCGTGAGTACGTTTGGATCGATCGTCCACCAAGTTTTAGAAGATGGTCTAAGGGAAATTAAGGACCAACCATTGACGTCACAAAAACTGAAGGACTTGAGGGCCAAAGTAGACCAGTTGTTGCCGCTAGCGATAAAAGATAACTCCCATTCAGGTCAAGTCGATTTTGGTGAAAACTACTTGCAAGTCACCATGGCGGAAGCCACATTAAAGAAGCTCCTTTCCACTGAAATCAAAGAATTGGATGACGGGCTAGAACGCACCATTCGAAGCCTAGAGCTTTCCCTCTCTCACACCTTCAATGTGGGTGGTCCCATGGGTAGCATTCGTCTGCATGGCAAAGCGGATCGCATCGAACAAGAAGGCATAGACGTGGTGGTCACGGATTATAAAACCGGGGCCGTCAAGCCCGGAGAGCTCGCGCTCCCCAAAGAATGGGAAGAAAAAGTCGCCTTAGGGAAGTCTGGCAAAGCCTTGCAATTGCTCATTTATGCTGCCCTCGCATTGGAAATGCTGGATACCACCGCACAAGCCAAGACGGACCAATCCCTTCCTCTATCAAGTGTGCGGGCGGGCATTCGCTCTGGGAAAAATGCCCGGGCTGGTTTGTTGGAGCTCAAGTTGGACAAGCGAAATGACATCCAGGCTTCGGACGTCCAAGCCCTTTTGGGATGGATCCAAGCCACCCTTGAAACCCTTCACAATGACACGCCAAATGTCCAGCATGAACACGATGCGAAGTATTGCGCGTATTGTGCCATCCTAGACCCCATACCTGATTATTTCTGAGATGGGGGTCATCGCCAAACAATCGGGATGGGCCTCTGTGGCAATTGGTGCGGGGCTCGTTTTAGGAGCGGTCAATACCATGGTGGTTTTGCCGCGCGCATTTGAAGGGGCTGAAGCGCAGTGGGGACTCATCCGCATCCTGACGTCTTGGGGTATGATTTTAAGCTCCTTGGCTGTGCTTGGAGCTCCGAGTGCCATTATGCGTTTTTTGTCCCGCTTCCCATCGGAAGAGCGCCCTGGCATTCTCAAAACCATGCTCCTGCTTCCTGCAGGTGGTTTAGCAATCATGCTAGCGGTGATGCTGGTTGCAGGAGACCGAATACTGCCGCTCATGGATGCCGAACGTGGCAAACTGCTGAGCCAACATCTGTTCGGATTTATGGCCATAACCACCAGCATGTGCTGCTTGCACATCATCCGGGCCATCGTCAACCAGCAACTAAAATCTGCCATCATCGCTTGGGTCGATGAATTTTGGCAAAAAGGGAGTTACCTCATTCTTGGAATCCTCTTGTTAAATAAGATCATTGATTTTCAATTATTTATATGGGGATACATCGCCAGTTGGGGGGTTAGCTCGATCATTTTGTTCATCCAAGCCCTTCAAATGCCCATGCGAGTCGCGGGGAAATACAGATGGGATCAATGGAAGAGCATCGTCAACTTCAGCAGTTTCAGTGTGCTTGCCGGAGCAGCAGCCATCATTGCAACGCACCTAGATTACGTCATGATTGGGATGTTCCTCGGCTTGGCCGAGGTGCCCATATATACCATTGGTTACTTTGTGGGATCCGTCGTTGGCATGCCGGGAAGAGCCACACAGAAGATTTTAGGTGCCGTAACCGCCGACAAAATCCACTCTCCCAAGAAGAGCGAATTGAAAGCCTTGAACCGAGCCAGCGCTCGGGTAAACTTCTTGCTCTCCGCTTCAATTATGGCGGGAATATGGGCAGGATTCCAACCCTTTGAAATGCTTTTACCCGCTGGTTATCGCGGAATTGAAGCCATTTTTATTTGCATCGGTTTGCACCGTTTGATCACCAGCTTCAATCTGGTCAACAATCAAATCCTAGGATACAGTGATGCTTATCGAATTGTGCTCCCTTTAAATTTGGGCTTAGTCCTCGTCACCGTGGCGACCAATTACCTTTTCCTTGTGGTCTTTGAATGGGGGCTTCTTGGTGCAGCACTGGCAACCCTTGGCACGGCTATTTGGAACAACTCATGGCGCCTTTGGATTGTTTGGAGACGTTTTCAAACGCATCCATTTTCTTGGAACTTATTGCTGATTTCAGCCATCAGCATCATTAGCGCCTATTCCTTTCACTGGCCCGTCGGGACCATGGGGCATCCAATAGTCGGCGCGATCTCACAAGGCATTCTAGCGTCAACCACCACTTTTGGGTTGTGCTATGTGCTGGGTTGTTTTCCCGAACTAAGAGAGGGCCTCAAACGCCAGCTCTCTTGGTGGCCATAAGCCTACAATGACTCAACCCTTTACGCGGTTCCACGTCTGAGTACGAAACAAGAAATAGATGTATCCCCGCACTTTCAACACGCCAGGTTCATCCTTCTCAATCCACATTTCACAGTCGTAAATTTTGCCGTTTTTAGGGTCGCAAATGGTCCCGTCTTCCCATTCCCACTTTTCTCCAGACTGTCCCATATCCCGGACAATTTCCATTCCCAAGCTAAGTTGATCCTTTCGGTCATCCTTGCATTCAGTACAAATGGGATGCTGATCCTCGTCGGGCAACCGGAACAACTCAATGATCTGACCGAAGAACTTTCCATCGCGTTCAGTAATTTCTACGATGCTCTTCACACGTCCGGTCTCGTCATCGATGGTTCGCCATTGGCCCAACAAGGGGTTTGCGCTCGTTTGTGCATGCAACGAAACCGTTAAGATGCAAAGTGAAAAGAGGGTTGTAAAAATCTTCATGAGTTAAACGATTGTTTTATTGACATCCATTTGCGCGCGATTCACCGCAGCATTTAATTCGAATCCCAATAATAGAATAGAGCTGTTAATATTCAACCACACCAAGGTGACCATTAATGTTCCAAGAGATCCATAGAGCGTGTTGTACGACGCAAACTGGCCGATAAACCAGGAAAACCCCCATGTCATTAAAATCAATAAGAGGGTCGCGCCGGTCGCGCCTATGCTGTAAAGAGCCCATAATTTTTTTGTGCGATGCCCTATGTTGTACAAGATGCTCACCGTAGAATAGATCATAGCGAAGGACAAAGCCCAACGTGCACCGGTAAGCCACGGAATGGCTTCAGAATCCAGCCAGCCTTGCAAATCTGCCCACATGATAACGTCCCCCGCAAATCCAATCAGAAACACCGCTATGCCCAACAAAACGGAAAGGCCAAGCATCAAACCAACGGACAAGACTCTATCGAGGAGCCAATTTGGCTTTCCTGGGACATGCGGGCTTTCTCCAAACCCAATGAGAATGCTATTCACACTACTCGACGCATAATACAAGAGAAGAATTACACCTACCGAAAGTAGGGTCCCCTGCCTTTGATCGATTAAATCTGAGACAGTTTGTTCGAACAACTCTACGGTTTGACTCGGGAAGAACAATTCCAAGCTGGCGAGCACCTCTTCCGTTTCCAATGGAGTAAAAGGAATGATACTCAGCAAGAAAATCATCGCTGGGAAAAACGCCACAAATAAGCGGAAACTGATGGCCGCAGAGCGGGTGGCCACCGATCCATTTACCAACCCCAAAACAAAAAATCGAAGAACATCATACACGTTCAATTCCTTGTTCGACCAAGGCTTGAACCCGCGCAGTCCCTTTCTGAATCGATCAAAAATATTGAGGCCCTGAATCCATTTAAACAAAGGGCCATCCGGAACCGGAGGCGGTTTTAACTCACTCATGCACCGAATGAATTTGATCCGTACTCTTCAAACTGAAGTCCAATCCTGGAACGCTGTGGGTCAACCATCCCATAGAAATGAAATCCACCCCAGCTTCTGCATAGGCTCTTGCGTTGCCCGGATGAATGCCTCCTGAAGCCTCCAGAGGGATTTTAGCCCCCCAATCCGTCACCGCACGCGCTGTCTCTTCTGGGGAATGATTGTCCAATAACAAACGATCAATCAAAGGAGTTCCTGCCGGCTTTCTCCACAATCCTTGCGCTTCCATGGCCTCCATCGCTTCGTTGGCATCGCGTACCTCAACGACCACCGGAATATTGAGTGACTTCGATTCCAAATACTGCGCGACTCCTTCCAATGCTCGAAGCATCGACCCGGCGTAATCCACGTGATTGTCTTTGATCAAAATCATGTCATGCAAGCCCATCCTGTGGTTGACACCACCCCCAATTCGCACAGCCCATTTTTCAAAAGCACGCATTCCCGGCGTCGTTTTCCGTGTATCCAACACGTGACAATTCGTCCCTTTCAAGGATTCAACTACCTCTGCTGTCCTCGTTGCAATGCCGCTCATGCGTTGAATGAAATTGAGAGCCAAACGTTCTGCTTCTAAAATCCTACGGGCTGAACCAGAGATGCGCATCACCTTACTTCCGGGCCATACCCGATCCCCATCTCTCATCAAAAGTTCACAGTTCAATTCGGCATCCACTCGGCGAAAAACTTCTGTTGCCACCTCCAATCCCGCAACCAACCCTTCTTCCTTCGCCAATATAAAACCCTCTCTCTGCAATCCATCCGGCACAGATGAGGCTGACGTGTGGTCACCGTTGCCCAAGTCTTCTTCCAAAGCGAAAACAATGAGCCGCTGCATGTCGCTGGTCAACATGTTGCGAAGATAGTTCGAGGGGCCATCATTTGTGCTACTAACTTTGTGGTATGCAAATGACCCTCATCGCTCTGGGAAAAACGCAATCTCGATGGATTCGAGAAGGCATTGACGAATACGTTGGCCGACTGAAGCACTATGGAAAATTTCAATTTATTGAAACGCCCGATATCAAATCTCGGTCCGGTAAGCCAGACCGCAATTGGGTCATGCAAGAAGAAGCGAAAATCTTGGAAAAACACCTGTCAGGTGTTGACCATTTGGTGCTTTTGGATGAGCGCGGAAAGTCCTTCAATTCTTTGGCTTTTTCCAAACACATTGAAAAACTCCAGGTCCGGGGTTTGAGGCATGTGGTGTGGGTGATCGGAGGGCCATACGGCTTCGACCCACGCATTCAAACCCGTGCTGATGCCCAGTGGAGCCTTGGTCCCATGACCTTTTCTCACCAAATGATTCGACCCTTCGCTCTTGAGCAATTGTACCGGGCGCACACCATTTTGAGGGGCGAGCCCTATCACCACGAGTAGAGATCACAGGATGTCAAAAAAAAAGCCTGACACAATCGCCAGGCTTTTTTTTATCTCAAATGCTTTCCTTACGCTGCCAGAATAGTCACCACGTTGTTCAACACCTCCACCGTGCCTCCTGTCACAGCAAATGTTTGCTCGACTCCCTCTACACGAACCAAAACATCTCCTGCATTCAAGGTCGTAATCAACGCAGCATGGCGATCCATGATGCCCATGCTTCCATCAGAACCTGGCAAACCAACATACGTGGCCTCCCCAGAGAATAAGGTTGCATCGGGGGTTAAAATATGAACCGTCATCGCTGCAGTTATTCCGCTTCTGCGAGCATTTTCTCACCCGCTTCGATCACCTCTTCAATGTTGCCTTTCAAGTTGAACGCCGCTTCTGGCAAGTGATCCAAATCTCCACTCAAAATTCGGTTGAATCCTTTGATGGTCTCATCAATGGAAACCAACACCCCAGGAATCCCTGTGAATTGTTCCGCTACGTGGAATGGCTGAGAAAGGAAACGGCTAATCCGACGCGCACGGTAAACCGTTTGCTTGTCTTCTTCAGACAATTCATCCATGCCCAGAATGGCGATGATGTCCTGCAATTCCTTATAACGCTGCAAAGTCTCCTTCACGTTTTGCGCACAATTGTAGTGCTCATCCCCAACCACGTCTGGTGACAAAATTCGAGATGTCGAATCGAGTGGATCTACCGCAGGGTATATCCCCAAAGAAGCAATCTTCCGAGACAATACCGTGGTGGCATCCAAGTGAGCAAACGTCGTCGCTGGTGCCGGATCTGTCAAATCGTCCGCAGGCACATATACCGCCTGAACGGAAGTAATGGAACCTCGCTTGGTGGATGTAATCCGCTCTTGCATCGCTCCCATTTCCGTAGCCAAGGTGGGCTGATAACCTACCGCCGAAGGCATCCGTCCCAAAAGGGCCGATACTTCAGATCCTGCTTGCGTGAAACGGAAAATGTTGTCAATAAAGAACAAGATGTCACGACCCCCAGACTCTTCATCCCCATCACGGAAATATTCCGCTACCGTTAAACCAGACAAGGCCACTCGAGCACGAGCTCCTGGAGGCTCATTCATCTGACCGAAAACCAACGTCGCTTGAGAATTCGCCAATTCCTTGGTGTCCACTTTCGAAAGGTCCCATCCACCGGCTTCCATGCTTTCTTCGAAGGCCTTGCCGTACTTGATAACACCGGATTCGATCATCTCGCGCAACAGGTCATTTCCTTCACGGGTACGCTCACCCACACCAGCAAAAACCGAGATCCCCTCGTATCCTTTGGCGATGTTGTTGATCAACTCCATGATCAAAACCGTCTTGCCAACACCCGCTCCTCCAAACAATCCAATCTTTCCTCCCTTGGCATATGGCTCGATCAAATCGATCACCTTAATCCCCGTATTCAGGACTTCCGTTGCTGTTGATAGATCCTCAAATCGAGGAGCATCCTGGTGGATTTCTCTTCCGGGCGAACCGTCCATCGGTCCAATGCCATCAATGGCCTCTCCGACCACATTGAACAAGCGTCCTTTGATTTGCTCTCCAACAGGCATCTGAATGCCTTTGCCCATTGCGACCACTTGTGTGCCACGCGCAAGGCCTTCTGTTGAATCCATCGAGATGGCACGAACCGTGTCTTCTCCAATGTGTTTTTGAGTTTCAAGAATGAGGTCGCCTCCCTCGCGTTCGACACACAATGCATCCAAAATTTTTGGAAGCGGTGCGCCCGCTGGAAAACTAATGTCAACGACTGGGCCGATGATTTGGGCTATAGTTCCGTGTTGAGACATGCGATAAGTAGCAGTTTGACCGAATGATTTTCCGCGCAAAAGTACAATCATTTTCCCTATGTTCCCATCCTATCTTTGCAAAAGTGAAAGTCTATCAAAACGCTCTTGAATTTTCAGCTGATGTGCCTGTGGTATTAACCATTGGCACCTTTGATGGGGTGCATGTGGGGCATCGCGCGGTGATCAAACTGCTGAAGCAGCGAGCGCAGGAAATGAATGGCACGACTGTACTCCTGACTTTCGAGCCGCATCCTCGAACAGTCCTACATCCCAACCAGCATCAATTGCGCTTGATCAACTCCATAGAGGAGCGTGAAATGTTACTCAAAGATGCCGGTTTAGACCACTTGGTTGTCCATCCATTCACCGAAGCATTGTCACGAATGACTCCGCTCGAATATGTGAGGGAATTGTTTGGTGAAGGAATTAAACCACAAGCGGTCATTATCGGATACGACCACCGTTTTGGCAGAAATCGTGAAGGGTCTTTCGAAAGCTTGGAAAACCTCGGCAAGGTTTTCGGTTTCAGTGTGGAATCGATCCCAGCGCATACCCTTGAAGAAACCCAAGTCAGTTCAACGAAAGTAAGAGAGGCCTTGAATCAAGGACAAATAGCTCTGGCAAATCGTTGGTTGGAAGCCCCCTTTCCACTCACTGGAACGGTCATAAAAGGCCAGCAATTAGGCCGCACCTTGGGATTTCCCACTGCCAATCTCACTGTTTCCGATGCCCTCAAGTTGATCCCAGGAACAGGGGTATACGCTGCGTTTGCTCAAATGGAGTCGGATTTGACTTGGTACCCTGCTATGGTCAACATCGGAACCCGCCCGACAGTCCAGCCGATTTCTCATGAAACCCAAGTGGAAGTGCATTTTCTAGAAGGCGGGAAAAAGTGCTATGGTGAAAAAGTGCAGATCCGTTTCGTCCAACGTCTACGTGATGAAAAGGCTTTTGACAACTTGGACAACCTGCGGTTGCAATTGCAACAAGATGCAATTCAGACAGTCCAAGTCTTGGAGGCTCGTGCCACCGAAAAACCTACGGCTTCATGATGGCACGTTGGAGCATCCCATTCACCTTGAAAGCAATTGCCGCTTTTGCCATGCTGTGGAATTCCTCGGACAGCTGTGCATTCAACCAGAACGATTCAATCAATCCTCCATGGGTCAATGCTTCCATTTTCTATGATTTAGATGCCGCTGTCACAGCTCAGGAAAGTGGAATGCCTGTTTTGCGCCTTGACCTAAGTCGCAAAAGACTGAGGATGCTTCCCGAAAAAATCGGCGGTCTACCGGAGTTAAAGGAGCTCATTTTAGATCGAAATAAGCTTTCTGAATTACCTGCGTCCCTCAGTGCACTGAAGCAGTTGGAGCATTTCTCAGCGAAATCCAATCAGATCGCTGAATTTCCGCAAGTCATCTTGGGGTGGATCAACCTGACCCACCTCGACTTGGGTGACAACCTCATTGACGCCATTCCTATTCACATCGATCAATTGTCAGCCTTGAAAACGCTCAGTTTATGGTCGAATGTGATTGCCCAATTCCCCGCATCGCTCAGTAATCTGAAGCAACTAGAATTGCTCGATCTCAAACAAAATGACATGACAGAAGACGAGCAATCCACTTTGCAATCTTGGATTTCTCCCGGCGTGGAATTATTGCTTTCCCCTCCGTGTCGGTGTGAATTCGATGACTAACTCTTCTTCATCCACCGTTTTCCGACCCGCCATGCAGCGATGGCATGCTTGGGGCGAACCCTTGGCCGTTGCCTTGAGTCTTGCATACACCATTGGGTACATGCAAGGAGCTTGGTGGGCATTCGCATGTGGAGGATTGGGGGCGGCTATACTCGTCCAAATTTGCTGGCAAAGAAGGCTTCTCGCTGAATCAGCGCTCTGGCTTTTTTATGTAGGAATGGCCGCGTACGGAGCCTGGGTAGTTCAAGATGCATGGCCCAACCCACTTCCAACAGCAACGATGTTCGCTCATGGTATTTCGATTGGAATTGGAATTGGAGTGTGGATGATCACTGCCGGATTGCTCCAGAAATATTCCGATGCAACTTCTCCTTGGATGGATTCATTCACCACCATTGGCAGCTTGGTTGCGACCTACTGGATGTTCGCATTTGTTGAAGCGAATTGGTTGTACTGGATGGTCATCAACGCTGTGGCCATTGTTCTCTACGCGCGCAAATTTCTTCGTTGGGGTGCAGGACTCTACTTCATTTACACCCTTCTAGCCATCGAAGGTTGGTTTGACTTTTTGTCATGGATCTAAGTCGACCATTACGCATCGTCATTACCGGTGTTGAATCGACCGGCAAGTCTACTTTATCTAAAAGACTTGCCCAGCATTTTAATTTCCCGCTTGCCGCCGAAATTGCTCGGTCTGATGTGCGGGTCGCCCAGGGACCTTTGGCGATTTCCGATTTGAATCGGTTGGTCATAGAGCAACAAGCCGCTGCCATGGACGCCTATAAATCTGCCTTGAAGACCGAAGCCCGAGGGATGATTTCAGATACAGGGGGTCTGGTGCTAGAAATGTGGGGGATGGAAGTGTTCAAGCAACGTCCGGAAGGATGCTTATCCCTTCAATCTTGGTTTGATTTGCACCTTCTTTGCACCCCAGAAATCCCCTGGGAGCCAGATGCATTGCGTTCATTGCCCCATCTGGAAGATCGCGTGCGCTTGAATCAAGTGTATGTGCAATGCTTAACGACGAGGCAACATCGGTGGGCCCAAACGCAAGGAAGCGCCCATGATGAGCGCTTCCTGCAAGCTGTTCGAGCCATAGAGCACGTCCTTTCGGACAACGTAAATACGTGATCAGCGAATGATAAATTTTACGGGGATGGTGTACTGAACACTCACCGCCTTTCCCCGTTGTTCTCCGGGTTCAAAATCCGGCAAGCTCGCTACCACCCTCGCGGCTTCCTTGTCCAATCTTGAATCCACCTCTCGGAGGACACGGACATCTTTCACTTTGCCGTCTCTTCCCACGACGAAGTAGACGAAAACCGTTCCTTGAATTCCCGCATCTTTTGCAATCGGCGGGTATTTCGTGTTCTTGGAAACGTACCGGATGATTTCCATCTGCGTGCACTGGTGACGTTCATCTCCACGCATTTTTTTGCAATCCCCCATCGCAGGCATGTTCTCCACAATCATGAAAGGCACATCATCATCCTCCTCCTCGTAATCATCAATGATTTCGATTTCGGTGTCTTCATCCAACTCGATGTCCTCAATTTCCAACTCCTCCTCGATTTCCTCCTCGTCATCTACAATCTCAATGACCGTCGTTTGTTGAGGGGGAGGTGGTGGAGGGGGCGGCTGAACAATATTCACTGGGATTTCCTCGTCTTCGAGCAAGTCCGCTTCAAAACCCAACGATCGGGTAATGGCGACATCGTACGAAGTCCAAGCCAGCGCGCTCAACAATAACGACAACGAGGCTACAAAGCCCAAAGCCCGCCAGGCCGAGCGCTTATTTTCAAGATTTGCTTCTGGAGTTTTCCTACTGAGCATATGATTCGCTAATTGGACTTCGAAATTAAGGTAAGAACCTTTATCTCAGCGAACACATGTACAACTTAACAGTTTCACCCATTCAATTCCAAACTCCATAGATCAATCGGAACGCCACACGCCCAATAAATACGCCAACTACATCTGCTAGGATGTCACCCCAGCTGGCATAGCGATCGACGAACCAAAGTCCCTGAGCGAACTCCAAACCAATCCCGTACAAGATGATACCAACCATCGTATACACTTTATACCGTCGAACATTTCCAGACTTTCCCAGTGCTATGAAGGAACTGGTTGACAAAATGCAAAACATCAGCGCGTGCACCCATTTATCGACATGAAAAAACGCTGTCCAATTAACTGGCCCCAAATCCGTGCCCGGTACAGCATGAAGCCAAAAGATGAGTAGACTTAAAACCAAGGGAGTCAGCGCATCCCGCCAAGGAAATGCACGATCAATGCCTGTAGCGTTCAGGTCCTGGCCCATTCGAGTCCCAATTATCGAATCAAATCCGAGTATTCCTCAGCAGTCAACAGCCCCTTGAAGTCCGATGGGTTGCTGAGCTTCATTCGGACAATCCAACCGTTGCCATACGGATCATTGTTGACCGCTTCTGGGTCATCTTCTAACCCTTCATTGAAGGCAGTGACTTCGCCTGCAAGGGGTGAAAACAAATCATTCACCGTCTTCACCGCTTCCATCGTACCAAAAACTTCGCCTACCGCTATTTCGTCCCCGACGGTCTCGACTTCTATAAACACGATATCGCCCAATTCGCCTTGAGCGTAATCCGTAATACCAATGGTGGCGATATCACCTTCCAAACGCACCCATTCGTGCTCCCTGGTGTAACGGAGGTCCTGCGGAATATTCATGCGGAATATCTTCTTATTGATTCAAACTAAAGCGCAAAGCTACTCCCGAACGGATGTTCGACGTTGCAAAAGATGTCGAGATATATGGATCCGTGATTTGATGATCGTAAAACGCCCGCATGGTAATCTTATCCGAAATCTCCAAGTCAGCAGAAACCTTGATGGAAATCAACTTTTGTCCCGCTGTCACCTGGTTTTGTCGCTCTTCTATTTTTCGGATGATGGTCCGGTTGTCTCGAATGTTTAAATCCGCACGCAAGACCAAATCCGTTTCTTTCAACATCTTAATCGGCAGCTTTCCGTATGTTTTGATGAAAGGGTTGGGGACATTCTTGAATTTATATCCAAGGCCAACCACCAACGCATTGCTCTTGGTTTCTGTAATCTGATAGTTGGTTAAACCAAAGGCTACATTTCGATCGCGCTTGAGCTCCACCTTTAATTGCGGCTCATTCTCAGACGCGGTATTGAAGGTCATATCCACGCCAATCAATGGTGACAACTGCTCACTCAAACTCACCACATTGAATTGGCGCTCGGAAATGTAGTTTCCAAATTCACTTTGATCGATGCCAACAGGATTGCCCAAATCATCGTCTTCGTAGTTCAAATTGGTGATGTAATTCGTGGTCAACGTTGAGCGGTAACTGTGGCTCAAATTAAATCGCTTGAAATACTGCTTGAAGAAATCAGATTTGGTCAAACCATCGTACGTCACCCTCCAGTTCGGGGCCACAGGTGTTTTAAACACATCCAATGGCACACTCGCAGCGTCCATTCCCAAGTACGCCGCTACGAACGCGGGAATCGCAACATCTTGACTCAACGCTCCCCAGCCCGCATAATATCCTGTGACTTCAGGAACCTCATCGTTGTGCGTTGCGGCATTTAATCTCTCGGATATTTCTAAGCGATTGACTTGCAGGAATTGATCCCAAATAGAAGAGTTAAATTCATCATCCACATCGTCCTTTTCAAACGCGGTGTTCCAACTCAATACCGTGGCAGAGAACTGACCCGTTTCGTTGGGCGATTCGTACACGAATTCATTCAAGTCCTCATCGAAGCGGAAGAAACTGGTGTAGTTACGTGAGGAATTGCGGTTCGCGGTCAGTTCGATTTTGAGATACTTGATGGGTTCCAGATTCGCTCGGACGTTGAACGTCTCTTGGAACGTTTCGGTGTATTGTTGGTTTTGAAATGGCTGCGCGACTAACCATCCTGCTTCTGCTGCATCTCCAGCAAAATCGCCCACCCTTTCACCCAGAATATTCGTGTTTTGATGGCCCAACAAAAACGGTGCGCCAGGAGCCAAGAAATCATCATCGAAGCCCCCGTATCTCGCTCGCTGATCGTAGCCCGGTAAAATCATGCCTTCATTGCGCGAAAACGTTCCAGATACATTTTGAACACTCGCAATCAAACGCACAATGGTGGCCAGTGGGTTGATTTTCAATTTGATCTTTTCCTCTTCTGCATTGCCAAAACCATCCCTGTCTTCATTTCTAACATCGTTCCTCCGGGGAGACTTCCGCGGAGGGTTCAAAAGGTCATTGATGGCTGAAACTTTGGAGTACAACTTTGTGAAGTTCGCCTGTGCATTGATGCTGACGTTTCGCGAATTCTGAATGGTGTGACCAATTGAATCCTGGGAGAAAGGCGCCCGATCCCACCGGAACATTCCCTGGTAGCGGATGTCACTTGAAATGAAGTTAATCAGGGGAAGTTTATCCAAAGGCAACTTATAGCTCCCCGTCACATTGTGGTTATAGCTCGTCACCTCACCTGCGTTTCGCAAATTGCCGATGACCGAATCCCGGTACGTTTGGTAGCCCATTTCGTCGCTGCGATCAATGACCCCCGCAGGTTCTCCGACCAGTGCCTGAGTCGTTCCATTGTAATCAAACTTCAAAGCCTTGGTCAGGTCGTACTTGACGGCATAATTCCTGTTCCACTGCCAGGTCTTCATGACCTGGGTGTTGATCAGCAAATTCGTTTCAATCCCGAGCAATTCCTCGGTGTTGTTCCGTACCCGACTCGTTTCGTATACCCGATTCATTTGAGAACCGACTGTCAATTGCTTGATGCCCAAATAAAAATTGAACTCCGTCAGCCATTTCATAAAGTCATGTTTCCTCAAAAAGCCGATTTTGCTAAATGGCTTGAACTGCTTTGGAGAGTGAGAGAAGTTGTAGGTGAGTCCGCCACGGTATTCCTGGTTGATTTGGAATTCAGTGTTGACATCCCGCTCGAATCGTTCGTTGAAGCTAAAGTTTCCTGAGAAGTTTCCTGGACGCAGCATTTTGAACAGCCCAAAATTGGAAGCAAATCCGCTTCCTGACCCGCCTCCACCGCGGGCCGAACCACCGCGGGCCGAACCGCCTTTGCCGCCACTATCCTTTCCGCCATCCTTTCCGCCGCCTCCTGATTCCAATCCAATGCCACCCGCACCATCATCTCCGCGATTGCGGTCACGACTTCCGCCACTTCCCCCCACTTTTGGGTCAATTTTAATGTTGGAGAAGTTCACCGATCTCAATCGACTTACGCTCTTGGCATTTTCTCGACGTTCTGGCGAAAGGCCTTCTTGAGAAGCCATTTCAATGTCCGGAGAGAGTGGATCAAATTGCGGCGTAGAAACTTGCTCGCTCCAGCCCAAATACATGGGGAGGGTTATTCCCAATTGCTTGGGCAGCAGCTTGCCTAATTGCACCGTCCCTGAGGCATCAATCCCTTGGATGGTTTCACGCTGTCGAGCCTGTAAGCGCTGTTCCAAACCACCAAAACCAGGTACAGACATATTTGCAGCAACCGAAATATTGCCCAAATCCGCAAGCTTCGCATTCATTTGCGCGATGGCCGCCCAGCCACCCTGCTCATTGAAATCTGCCAAACGCATTTCATTCACCCAAACAATGCCACATTTATCCAACCCGTCATCATCGGCCTCAAACTCATTGTCATCCTTATCCGGATTTCGCACCCCCACCATCACCATAACCACGTTGGCCAAATTCGGGTTTCCCTTCACCGCCAAGCGGGACGAACCGTCCATGGTATGGTATTCATCGAATAGGGGGTAACCTGCAGGACGCTCAATTTTCAAGTTCTGCAACTTGCGAAATTCAATGTCGATGTTGTTCTCCAACGGCCAAATCAAATCCTCGTCCCCTGTGTTCCATGGCGTCACGGTTAAGGGGATTTCGAATTCGTAGTAATTCGACTCAAAGTCGTTGCCCAATCGAACAAAACATGTCAACTCATTGTCGTCAAGTGATGTCCCGTCAGGGCCCGCTTCCGCGTGCACATACATCCGCAAACGCTTGTACATACGCATATCGAAGTTTATGTTTCTGTACGCTCCTCTAGCATCTCCATCACTCAGCCCACAAACGGCGAGCTCCAACGATTGTTCATTCAATCGGCGTTGATTGGCGGTACCCACGTCAATTTCTCGGATGATTCCCGGTGGTGTCACGTATGGAACGGGCTCCCGATTTCCATTTTCTTCAATGTTGACGGCGCTGATATTGAATGAAGTCGATGATGGATCATCTGGCTCAATCTCTTGCGGTCCTGCCAACGAATTTAGGTAACGTCTCCATTCCCCTCGGATCAATTCTAAACGAGCAAAACGCAACGTTACGGGTTCTGACCAACCCTTCATGAACATCCGAATAAACCGAACGGATCGAAAATCTGTGATGCCCCCGACACGCGATTCGAATTCCCGAACCGGAATTTTGAATTGGTACCAGCGGATGGTTCGTTCCTGACCATCGGCCGTTTCTCGCACCGTCTCAAACGTATCCGTGATATAGTTGTTGCCGATGTTCACCTCCCCCATATCCTGGGGACGGAGCGATACCTTGTATTGGAAATAACTCTCAATCGTGGACAAGGTGATGTCCTGGTTGATATCCTCCGTGTTTGGAATCGTTGTCGAAGTGACCGGGTAACCATTCGGTGATTCGGTATTCGAGTTGCCTTCGTTCCCATTGTAACGTTTGTAGCGATCCAAGATCGTCTCATCGTTTTGTTGGGCCTCCGGATCCCTAAAATAACGGAAGTTGTCTGCCGATGGATCCGCTAGAAATTTCTGATATGCCGTGTTATCTAGCCATCCCGATAGCTCGTTGAGCCATTCACCAAAAAACGTTTGCTCCTGGTTGTCGGGTAATCCATCCAATCCGACGTCTTGCAAATCATAGTTGCCTGAGGTATTGTCAAAGGCATTAACCACATTGAACGTCGCTGGGTCGGGGTAGATCCCCCACACACTCTCCAACGTAGGCAGGTCCGAGTTGTTGGCAGAAGGAAGGCCGTTTTCATAGCTCAATTGGCTGTCGTTCAAAACGTCCTCCGAAACATTGCCCAGATTGAAATACAAATCCCCGCCTGAGAGGTTTTCAGAATCCTCGTTGAACGGATCCATCATCCAAAATTGGAGGTATTCGATGTTCGCCGCTTCAAAATCTGTCGTTGTGAGGGCCCGTTGGATGCCTCCCCATCGAGATGCCGGATCAGCCAACGACCCCTCTGGATTTAATCCTGAAGAAAGACCCCCTGCTCCCTCTGGTAGCTCATAATTGTACGGTCCGCGTTCATTCGGTCGGAAGGTGAGGTCAAGGGTCGGAATGTTGGGTGGTGTTCCGGTCGGCAATTCCCGGTTGGGAAACACCTCGCCCTCCAAAACTTCACGGCTTCGGTGGTCGCTTTTCACTTCTGCCGAAACTTGTCCATCCTCCAAGCCTGAACCACGGAAAAACTGCGGGTCCACGGTATACCAGCTCAAAGCCGCCCGATTGTAATTGTATGTCAGGCTATCTTCTAGATTTCCCTCGGGGAATAGTGCTGACTGAAGTTTGGGAGTAGAGGCTAAGAACCAACGAGTCACCGAACGGATGTCGATGGCCGATTGGCTTCCCTCGAAATCATCGACGTACGCATTTCCATCATCGCCGATGGCTCGACTGTGCCCCGGAATGAGGTAGGCTGCTTCGGCGGAAATATCAATGCTCGATTTCGCCGTGGTCTCATAAAATGGCAACAAATCCACCAAATCTGTCAAAAGCTGGCTCTCGGTCTGCCATGCAAAATCAGCTCCAACGATGGAGTTGTTAATCGGTTCATTGCCAACATTGACCTTTTGCGTCAGCGGTCGCTCACGAAGGTTCAGAAAGGTCGCCCCGATGTTGAACTTATCGCTCAACACATAATCAAACCTGGTCCCCATCATGGTCTTGGTTTGAATGCTGAAGAGAGAATTGCTTTCCAAAGAAACCTTGATGTTCCGTCCCGATTCCAATAAACCATCGTTGATAATCCGGACACGACCTGAGAGGTAGTCCACCGTGTAGTCTTGGTTTTCGATCAATCGCACTCCTCCTGCGGTCACGGTTACTGACCCTTCCGGAACATTCATTGCATTCAAGCTGATTTCACTGCTCGTTTGGCTTTGGAATTCTCCTTTAATTCTAAAGCGATTCAAGGAAGGAATTTGCTGGGCCGCCGTTTTTGTCGAGTCATAAAGTGGCTGAAATACAATGCTCGAAATCAGATTTTGAGCCAAGTTGGGGTCATCCACCCTGGCCTCAATTTCATTTTTTAAGTTGGAACCAAACGGTTCAATGGAAGGGAAGAAAATTCGTCCATTCTGGCTGTGAATGGTTCCACCCAAAGTCGCAGCATTGTCAACAAAGTCGAAAACGCCATCTGGCTGAGTCATCCCATTTATGTCCAACCGGTCCATCCCCAATAATTGGAGCAGCAAGGTTCCATCGAGTGGTGCACGCGGGATGTAATTGAGATCAACTCCAGTGGCCGGATCGTTGTACCAAAGATTCAGTCGGAAATTTTCTTGACTCAGTCCAAACGCCTGCATGGAGTAGACGTTCTTCATCATGATTTGCCACAGAGGAGAAGGGTCACCGTTGCTCAATTTCAACTGCGTGATGCTCGATTTCAGCATCTTTAACATCAACGCACTAGGAGCACTGAACCCGTCTTGGGATAAGGTACCCACTTGGTAAGCCTCTCCGTTCAGGGTATACTCATATGCCACTGCCAAAACTTCTGCATTGTTCAATGCTTGGCGTAGCGAAATGAATCCGAGACGGGAGTTGTACGTGTATTCCGTCGTCGCCAACTTTCGAGCATTTCCTACCCGTTCATAGTGCACCCCTTGGGTCAAGCCCAAATTCAAAGCAGCGATAGCGCCATTGGCTCCCGTAAACGACAAGACCTCCGGTGAGTTTACCATGAGATCGTACAACTCGTTGTTTCGGTTGCTCGGGTTAAGGACTTCAGTGATTTCTAAGTCCGGGCCATCCACCAAGTCCGCGACTGGCAAATTCGAGGAGATGTAGTTTGGGTGCTCGCCTAAATCAGTAAATCCAATGACGTTTCGGATGTCTTGCGTGTTGGCTTGGGTATTGACTACCCATACTTCGATTCGGGTGATATTCACTCCAGAGTTCGGCACAGGCAAACTCCTCATGGCCTGATCATACTGATTCCTGAAATACCGTGAAATGAAATAGTGACGGTTGGCCTCGTAATCATCCGCTCGGATGTCAAATTCTTGCGTTTGCGCTCCTCCCTCCACTTCGATCTCCTTCCGTTCCCCTTTTTGTTGCGAAAAAACGGTGGTGTTGTATAAACGTCCCCATTGGGTCTCGAGCTTCACACCAAACAAACTCTGGCTACCTGTAATCAACGTTCCCGGCAGAGGCATGGAGATGTGCCCCGCTTCAAAGTTTTTTAGAATATCATCCTCTTCTCCCTGAAAACCGATGTTCATTTGATTCTCAAAATCAAACAGAGCTTCGGTATTGTAATTGGTTCCTAGCTCAATCTTGTCCCCAATTTTTCCGCCAATATTGAGTTGAATCCGCTGATCAAAATCAAAGGTGGTAATCTGCCGCTGGCGTTCCGGAATTCTCGGATTTTCTGTATTAGAAATGTTTAGCCCAAATGTCAGTTCTGCTGAACCTTGGGGCTTAATTTCAATCGTATTGCTCCCAAAAATGGATTCAAATAATTTGCTGTCAACGGTCAGTTTTGGAGCAAATGCGCGATCGGCTTCATCGTCTTCTACTTGGAGGTCATTCCAATATTCAGACAGGTTGCCTTGCATGTCGTATTCGAGGAACTCATCCAAGGTGAAAAATGTGGTCGGACGGTATTCCAAAGTATCTCCAATGGTCTGGCGAATACTGTAAAGCCCGGTAGCATCGTCGTAGACCATTTCGTATTGAAAATTGCTCGGCCAATCCAAATCAAAACCCGCTGGATTTTCTACTGGATTGAACGGATTCTCACCGCCAAAAGGAAATGGCAAATCAATGACAATCGAGTCGGATGATGAGCCCGTGTCCGGATTTTGGCCAAACGCTACCGACACGACTAGTATCGCTAGCAACACAGCCGTTAGCAGCCTTCCCAACATGCGCTCTATGGTCAATCTCTCCGACATTTCACAACCGCTTCAATGCTATTTTAATCAGTGTTTCCACAGGGTTTGATTCTGTCGATTCACCAAGAATTTGGTCCAACGTTTTCTCACATCGGGCTCTGTCAAAGCCCAAGGTGGTGAGGGCAATTAACGCATCCTGGCGCACTTTATTGTTCGCGCCTGAAGCTCCTGAAACTGCATTCGACCCAGCAACCGATATCGCCCCCAATTTATCTTGTAAATCTATGATGATTCGCTGCGCTGTTTTCGCCCCAATTCCTTTGACCCGTTTCATGGCATCCACGTCGCCTTGCTGGATGGCTTGGCACGCCGTATCCGCGTTCATTGCACTCAAAATCATACGGGCCGTATTGGCACCTACTCCACTCACACCAATCAGCGCAAGGAACAACTGCCGTTCTTCTGGCTGAGCAAACCCATATAGCAATTGTGCATCCTCCCGGACCACCAAATGGGTATGGATCATGATGTTCTCATCGGAACCGATTTGCTCGAAAGTGGTCAAGCTGATGTGAACCTGGTAGCCGACCCCTCCGCATTCTACAACGGCATATGTGGGGGTTTTTTCAACCAGTCTTCCGCGCAAATGATGAATCATGTGGGATTTTTGGTTTGTGCATCGACCACGGCCAAACGAACCATGTCATGAATTTCCCGGACCGAAGAGCCCATTTGCAAAATGTGAAACGATTTGCGCATTCCCAACAGAACAGGTCCTTGCGCTTCGATTCCCGCCATTTCCTGCAGCAATTTATACGCAATATTACCGGCCGACAGATTGGGAAATATCAGGGTGTTCACGCGTTTGTTGTGCAAGGTCGAGAATGGGAAAGACTCCGAAAGCAAATCACTGTTCAGCGCAAAGTTGGCTTGAATCTCTCCATCGACAATGAGGTCGGGGTGATTATCCTTCAAAATCCTTGCTGCTTTTGCCATTTTCTCAGCATCAGCACCCTCTGCAGAGCCAAAGTTTGAGTAACTTAACAAGGCAATGCGAGGCACAATCCGAAGCTTTCTCACAGCATCAGCAGTGAGCACCGTTATCGCCGCGATTTCTTCTGCCGTTGGATTGACATTCACTGTTGTATCGGCAAAAAACATCGGGCCCCGTTTTGTCTCCAGGATATACATCCCCGCGACCTTGTCCACTCCATCAGCCTTGCCGATGACCTGAAGAGCCGGTCGGATGACGCTGGGGTATGTTCGGGTCAATCCCGAAATCAACGCATCAGCTAGTCCAGTTCTAACCATCATGGCACCGAAGTAATTCCGCTGGCGCATTAGGCGCTCCCCTTCACGGGAGGTCAGGCCATGACGCATCCGCAGTTGGAACAATTCTGCCCCAAACGTTTCGCGTCGTTCCAACATTTCATTGGATTGTGGATTGATGATCTCCACGTCAGGCAATTCGAGTTTATGCTCTTCAATCACTCCCTCAATCACCGAGCGACGTCCGAGTAAAATTGGTTTTGCAATGCCTTCTTCATAGGCCTGTTCCGCTGCCTTGAGCACTCGGTATTGTTCCGCCTCCGCGAAGACAACACGTTTAGGTGATTTGCGAGCGCGCTCAGCAATGGTTCGGGAGAATCCACTGTCATACCCCAACCGATCGAGCAACTCTTTCTCATAGGCATCCCAATCGCCGATCGGTTCTTGTGCGACTCCCGATTCCATGGCAGCGCGAGCAACCGCTGGAGCGATATACGTAATGAGCCGGGGGTCTAACGGTTTGGGAATAATCAGTTCCCGCCCGAAAACAAAGGACTGATGGCCATACGCTTCCGCAACTTCATCTGGCACGTTCTCCTTTGCCAATTCTGCAATGGCACGAACAGCCGCCAATTTCATGGCATCGTTGATACCGGTGGCGCGAACATCCAACGCTCCTCTAAAAATGAAGGGAAAGCCCAAGACGTTATTGACTTGGTTGGGATGGTCCGATCGCCCCGTCGCCATGATAATATCTGGACGAACACCCATGGCCAACTCATATCCAATTTCCGGATCTGGATTTGCCAACGCAAAAACGATGGGGTTGTCGGCCATGCCCTTCACCATTTCCGCCGTAATTAACCCTCCTTTGCTCAATCCCAAAAACACGTCTGCTCCAAGCAGCGCAGCGCCGATATCCTCAAAATATCGTTCGCCCGCATATTTCTGCTTCGATTCATCCAACCCCTCACGACCCGCATGAATGTGTCCCTTGCTATCAAAGACATCCACCTGATGCACTCCCATCCCCAATCGCTCATACAAGTCAATGCAACTCATGGCGGCAGCCCCTGCGCCACTCACCACCATCCGAATGTCTTGAATGGATTTCTCTGCCAATTCCAACGCGTTGAGCAATGCCGCAGACGAAATGATTGCCGTGCCATGCTGGTCGTCATGCATCACCGGAATGTTCAATTCCTGTTTCAAGCGCTTTTCAATCTCAAAAGCTTCCGGGGCCTTGATGTCTTCCAAATTGATGCCTCCAAATGTGGGTGCAATGGCCTTAACAGTGGCAACAAAATGTTCGACATCCGTCGCATCCACTTCAATGTCGAAAACGTCAATGTCAGCAAAGACTTTGAATAGAACGGCTTTGCCTTCCATCACGGGCTTGCTGGCTTCTGGGCCAATATCACCAAGCCCCAAAACCGCTGTTCCATTGGTTATGACTGCCACCAAATTGCCCTTCGCGGTATACTTATATACGTCTTCTGGACGCTGCGAAATGGCCAAGCAGGGCTCTGCCACTCCAGGGCTATAGGCCAATGACAGATCCTTTTGAGAACTGTATGGCTTCGTCGGAATAACTTCAATTTTTCCCTTTCTCCTCCTGCTGTGGTAATCCAGCGCTTCTTGCTTGGCAGATGAACTCATTGCGAAATTTCCAGTATATGATTTAAGCCGTCAAAGACGCTGCCAAAGGTCAATAAACCAAGGGCATCTTCCTGATGCGCAACTTCAATGTTGGACAATAAAATGATGGGATTTAGATTCTCCCGTGCTCGACTCAACACGCAAGATGTATGCGCCTTCAGCAAACTCGTCTCCATTGATGTAAAGGATTCCCTGTGATTGATTCACCTGGCGGGACTTCATGACTTGCCCAACGGCATTGTAAATCTGTACTAAACCCCTTTGGCCTTCGCCCAATCGGTACGAGAGTGCCGAGATACCGCGGATGGGCTGAGGAGAAATTCGCCCCAAATCCATCTCGACCGAAATCTCATTGGTTCCCACGGCACAATTTTCAGCGTCTAAACAAACAAGTACCGTATGCTGAACTGTCGCATCGGGGTTGCTAAGTACTCGAAAGGAATAACGCAATGCGGTCACACCAGGGACCCCTGAATGATAGTAATCAGCAAAAAACGTGGAATTCGTGTCACCAGGTGAAATCGTCACCAAAAAATTGCCTTGCAAGTTCGAATTAACCGCGCAATAATCATAACAAAGAGGCCCCCAACAAAAACGATCATAGGCTCCCTCTCCCTCTTTCACGTACGGGCAGTTATATGGCTCTACATTCTGATCTAAATCCCGGCTCACCCAAAGGACCAACGTGTCAGATGTGAAGTTGGCTACATCCCATTGGAATCCAATTTCATCAAATTCAGGGTCAGATAGCGTTCCCTCGATCACGTCAATCGGATCAAGCAAAGTCGCTTGCGCCCAAACATTTTGAAGTGCGACCACAAACAGTAAGGGCAAAGCCAATTGAATCAATTTTATCCTTTTCATAGGGCGAAGATACCCATCTTCCATCGGAAGTTGTATGCTACAAATAGAGCCCTCAGAATAGAATATCCTATCTTGCGCGACTCGCAAACGGGAGTTTGAATGTGTTTATCATTGTTAATCCCCATATATGATTGTGATTTTGGTCACCCTTTGTATAGGTTTGACGAGATTCGGTCTGGTCAAGAACATAAGCTTGTAAATGATGAAATCCCTCCCACATTTCCCAAAGAGCATGGCCCTTATTGGCCTCATCTTCTTGAGCTTCTCGGTAGATGTTGACGTTAAGTCTATTCCAGATCTTCAATTAAAGGACATGGAGGGCAACTTGATTTCAACAGGCGAAATCAGCACAGCTGGCCATCCGACTCTCTTTTGTTTTTGGGCAACCTGGTGCAGTCCCTGCAAACGAGAACTCAACAATTACGCTGAATTGTACGAAGATTGGCAAGAAGAAACAGGGGTGGAAATCGTGGCGGTGAGCATCGATGACCAACGAAGTATCCGACGCGTCACACCCTATGTCAACAGCGTCCTTTGGGATTACACCATCTTGCTTGACCCGAACAAAGACTTTGCTCGTGCCATGTCGGTCATCAACGTTCCTCACACATTCCTAGTCGATGGGAACGGAAACATCGTTTGGCAGCACAGCAACTATTCCACAGGAGATGAATATGAGGTGTATGAGCAGCTTTTGAAATTGGTCGAATGAAGCACTTTCCGCTCGCTTTTTTCTTCGTTATCCTATCCAGCCCATTTCTTTTTGGCCAGGAGGAATCAAGTGGTGGGAACGTGAGCGGAAACGTTCAGATTGTCTTTAGTAGTTACGCGGATGACGAAAGCATTGGAGCCGTTGCGCCACCAGAAAAAGCAGGTTTTTCCGCCGCCTCCAATTTAATTTACACCAAAGGCGGCTTCAGCGCAGGTATTCGATACGAGTCCTACCTCAATGCGCTTCAAGGATTCCCAGGAAGGTTCAAAGGCAATGGCATCGGTTCTCGGTACATGCGCTATGTCGATTCCAGCGGGAAAGTGGATGTTACTTTGGGCAATTATTACGAGCAATTCGGCAGTGGAATCATATTCAGGTCATATGTAGAACCCGGCTTGGGCATCGACAATGCCATGGATGGCGTGCGCCTGATCCTTCGCCCGGTAGGTGGACTTGAAATCAAATTCCTTTATGGCAAGCAGCGCTTGGATTTCGACGATGGCTTGATCAATGGGGCGGGCATTGTCCGAGCCGTGGACGGGACGTTGGATTTAAACTCCCTTCTTGCTGCGAAAGGAGCCCTAGATTGGAAAACAAAGGTTTCCTTGGGGGCGAATTTTGTGAGCAAGTTTCAAACCGGTGGCACCATCAATCAAGACACCTTATTGCTGGAACTTCCAGAGAACATTGGAGCATGGTCTTATCGCATTGAAGCGATGCGGGGAAAATGGACTGCTGGTTTGGAGTATGCCGCCAAAATCAACGACCCGAGTGCCGACAATGGATACACCTACCGAAGAGGAGAAGCGTTGCTGGCGAACTTGGGCTATTCAAAACGAGGGCTGGGTGCCACTTTGAGCGCCAAAATGGTGGATAACATGAGCTTTCGTTCAGACCGTGACCTTTCGTTATTCGACATGCCCATCAATTTTATTCCCGCGATTACAAAACAACATACCTACAACTTGGCAGCCACCTTGTATCCGTACGCAACTGTTATTGCTGGTGAATCAAGTATCAGTGCTGATTTGTTGTACACCATTCCTAAAGGAACATTCTTGGGGGGGGCTTACGGGACGAATGTGAGCATCAGTTTTGCGGGTGCCAATGGGCTCGACACAACAAACTTAAGCGGTGTTGATGAGGTTGTTTATGGATATGAGCGGAACTCTTGGGGGTTCGGCAGCGTCAAATTTGTCAGAGATTTGAACATTCAAATCAGCCGAAAGGAATCGAAGTATTTCAAGTGGAAATACACTTTTTTAAACCTGGAGTTCAACGCCCTTGTCACGCCAGTCACCACGACCGCCAAAGGGATGATTTATGCTGATATTCATGTCCTAGAAACCCAGATAAAAACCGGTACACGCGAAAGCCTTAGAACAGAGTTTCAGATCTTGAAAACCAAACAAGACAAAGGTGATTGGCTTTTTGCAATGGCCGAATACACCTGGAGCCCTCATTGGTTCGTGACGGTAGCTGATGGTTACAATTACGGCAATCCTATCGCATCAAAGCGCGAGCATTACGCGTACGTTTCTATTGGGAGAATTGAAGGAGCTCATCGATTCGTCGTGACGTATGGAAGAATGCGGGAAGGGCTTTTATGCATTGGTGGAGTTTGCCGAGTCGTCCCTGCCTCCAATGGTATTAATTTTTCTTTCACCACCACTTTCTGATTGCTGGTAGGCGCGAGCCAAGTTGCTCCATTTTTCAACGAATTTCAAGGTCCATTTCCGCCCTCTTTCAAGCTCAATAAGAGGAGCTACCAGTAAGGGTGTATTTGTTTGCACATAATTAACCTAGGTTAACTAGTTGATATACCACGCTTCAGTTGTCACAAAAGACGGTTTTTATCATACATTTGATTTGTCTTAATAAAAAATTGAACCAACCAAAACATTGAATCTCATGAAGCACATTTACGCTTTGATTGCAGGGCTGTTTTTCTCCCTTGCCACATTCGCGCAGTTGCCCGATGGCAGCGTCGCTCCGGACTTTACAGCTACTGATCTCGACGGTGTTGAGCACAACCTGTACGATCTTCTAGACGAAGGCAAGCAGGTCATCCTCGAGTTCTCTGCCACATGGTGTGGCCCTTGTTGGAACTATGCCATAAGTGGTGCTTTGGATGAATTGCATGAAATGTACGGACCTGATGGAACCGACGAAATTCGTGTATTTTACATTGAAGCTGATGACACCACTACCCTGGAGGATTTGCAAGGAACAGGATCTGCAACGGTAGGTGATTGGACTTCGGTTGTACACTTCCCAATAATCGACGATGGTGGGAGTATTTTCACTGACTTTGGTGGCGCTTACTATCCGACCATTTATACGGTTTGTCCGAACCGTCTTATAACGGAGTCTGGGCAATTAGATGCTGCGGGTCATACCGCGATTTTCCAAGCGAATTCATGTCAAGCAGCTTCTTTGATGAACGATCCCGCTCTTTTGGGATACACCGGAGGAACAACCGCTTGCCCTGGTGAACCTGTGAACATAAGCGTTGATTTGATGAACTTGGGCCTCTCCAATCTAGGTTACTGCACCATTGCCGTCATGGATGGTGCTACTGAGTTATTGAGCTACGACTGGTCAGGTGACCTCGGTACGTATGCCGTCGAAAACGTTGAATTGGGAACGGCCGTCTTCGAATCGAATACGGACTTTACCATTGAAATCACGTCAGATGACGAAAACACTGCAAACAACAGTTCTTCCGGTTCTGTGATTTTGGCTACAGATGGCACATCGTTGATCCATGTGGAAATCATGATTGACAACTGGCCACAAGAAACTTCTTGGTCCATCACCGATGCCTCTGGCTCTGTTGTTGAATCGATGTCTGCTGGAGACATTGCCGGTGACGAAGGCGACGTAGTCGCGTGGTGGGTAAGTGTTCCATCTGAAGGCTGCTATACATTCGAGATTGGAGACTCCTACGGAGATGGCCTTTATGGATCTCAGTGGGGATCGATTGATGGATATTGTACCGTGAAGACATACAATGATGACCTCGTTTATGTTTCTACGGTCTATGATTACGACGGTTCATACGATTTTGCCTCTGAGCAAGCCGGAATGGCCGTTACCTCGATGAATACAGGAATCACAGAGCAAACGCTGAACGAGGTGACCAACGTATTTCCCAACCCATTCACTGGCCAGACCAATCTTCAGTTTAGCACGACCGTTGCTGCGAAAGCAGGAATCGTTGCCTACAACTTGGTAGGTGAGCAGGTCGTGAATTTGGACCTGGGCACATTGCAAGCAGGGGAGCACAACCACGTGTTGAACTTCGCTGGAATCTCGGCAGGTGTCTACTTGGTAGCTCTCACAGCTGGGAACGAAACCACAACGTTGCGCGTGACGCTCAACTAATCCTACTTGGATTCTACGTGAAATTATTTAAATCCGCATCATCCAATGGGTGGTGCGGATTTTCTTATTCTAGCTACCGTCCTTTACTCTAGTTAACCTTTAGCACAACTTCGAATGAAATCGCTTGTCTCTTTTTTCTGCTGCTGCGCCTTCTTATCCTATGCAACAATTTCCACAGCTCAATTGCCTGATGGAAGCATTGCTCCCGATTGGACCGCTACTGACATCAACGGTATTGAGCACAACCTTTATAGCTACCTCGATTCTGGCTATGCGGTCATCATGGATATGTCTGCCACATGGTGTGGGCCGTGCTGGAATTATCATACTGCCGGTGTACTAGAAGACCTCCATGCAACCCATGGGCCTGACGGGACCAACACCGTTCGGGTATTCATGATTGAGTCCGACGACTCGACAACCGATGATGATTTGCATGGGACAGGATCCAACACTTGGGGTGACTGGACCGATGGAGTGGATTATGGCATCATCGATAACGGAGGCAGTATTTTCAATACGTATGAGTGCACGTATTACCCTACCATTTTCACTATTTGTCCCAACCGTATTTTGGACCAAACAGGTCAGGCTAGTTTCGAATCTCATTCGAATTATATACAATCGATGAGTTGTGCGCCAGCAAGTCTTCCGTTGGATGCTGGAATATTGTCATACACCGGCTCCACCAACAGTTGCCCAGGTGTGCCCACTCCCTTGAGTGTTCGCATCATCAACAATGGCCTTGAGCCGTTGACTTCATGCACCTTTCAAGCCAGTACGTTGTTTGGTACTGACTTGTTGACCTATGAATGGACCGGGAATCTCGACACCTATGAAATCATTGATGTAGAACTAGGTGATGCTTCTTTTGCAACGACCTCTTTTTTCTTTGTCGATATTATCTCTGAAGACGGATACGAAGGAAACAACAGCGTCTCAACTACGATGAATTTGAGCTCGCAAACCGCTACCAGTTTGGTTCGTGTTCAATTTTCATCTGATGGTACGCCCGCCGACAATCGTTGGGCTATTTCCGACGGGAGTGGAGCTGAAGTCGCTGGTATTGGGTTCGGTGAAATGACGGATTCAAATAGCGATTATACGTGGTGGGTAAACCTCCCGACCACGGGATGTTACAAATTTGATCTCTACGACCAGACTGGGAATGGAGGGGCTATTGCATGCGACATCAGTACGTTCAATGAGGCCTTGGAAAACATCAATACCATCTTCACCGCCAACAACAGTGGTTTTTGGTCCAACCTCAACAAGGGCTTCCTTGTCAACGAAATCAACCTATCCATTGCTGAAGGCACCGTTGCCGTGCCGACATTGAGCATTCAACCCAACCCCAATCACGGTTCAGTAAATGTGCAAGGTTGGGCAGACGGGACGACCGAAATCTTAATTTACCACACAACGGGAGGCTTGGTGAAACATATTTCTCTCAAAGGCATTCGGAGCAATGCTACGATCGATGTCAGTGATTTGGCCCCCGGAGTCTATTTATTAAGCGCCCAGTCGCCGCAGGGGATTGAGAGTATTCGCATGATTAAAAAGTAACGGCGATGCGTTTCAATCGACCGTCCCTGTATTTCATCCTTTTTATCGCATCCATTCATCTGTGGGGATGCGATGAGATTCAAGACCCAATCATCGAGGTAACCACAAATTACCAAGATGCTGTCTATGGGGACGCGCCTGAGTTTGACGCCCTTCTTGCCACCGATGCTGTGCATCGCGTGTTGTTAGAAGATTTCACGGCACATCAATGCGGGAATTGCCCTGCAGCTGGTTTAATTGCGGCAGCGATCGGCGAATCAAACGGAGAATTGGTTTCGGTGATGGCTGTCCACGCAGGGAACCTTGCCAATACCGACGATGACCATTTTGATACCGATTGGACGACCGTGGAAGGTGATTTGTTTTGGAATCAGCTCGATTTTCAAGCCAATCCAGTCGGTCGGGTCAACCGCAGTGAAGTTCCTGGAAATTTTTGGGCTCCCGCTCAATGGGCGGAACTGACCACCGCTGAACTTGCCAATAACCCAGTGCTCGGATTGCAGGCTAACCATACCTGGATTCCAGAAAACAACCACCTGAACATTCACGTCCACGGCACCTTTTTTGGCGATGTCACCGGGCCGGTGAAAGTCGCATTGCTGGTTTTGGAGTCGCACATAATCGATTACCAACTCGATTACGATAGTGATCCCGAATTGGTAGAAGACTTCGAATTCAATCATGTGCTGCGCGGATCCGTTCATGGGGCTTTCGGACTGGAATTTGGCGATGCTGGGGCAGGCGCTCAGGCAGGGGATGAAGCCATGCATTCGGTCACATATGAATGGGAGAATGACTGGGTCATGGACAATTCAACTGTTTTGGCGGTCGTTACGGACGGGTTGGGGCAGGTTGTAAACTGCCTTGAGTTGCACCTGCCGGAATGAATCGCTCGCCTCAGCTTCGAGACGTGATGGTGGCTGTTTTACTCTCCTGCGCAACACCAGGTTTTGGACAGTCCGAGGAACAGGCTCTTCACTTTTCGGCGAGGCCCATTCTAGGCTTCTGCACTTCACAAGTGCACGGAGATCAAGTCTCAGGTTTTGACAAATTTGGATGGACCGCCGGAGCAGTTTTGGATATTCGCCGAGGTGCTTTCAAAGGCATACAGGGAGGATTGATTTGGACACAGAAAGGAAGCCGACGTCCACCGAATCCCAAGAATTTAGATTACACAACCTGGCGTTACCAATTCACGTATTTCGATATTCCATTGCTGCGGGTTTGGAATCCCAATCCAACCGTTTGGTGGTTCGCGGCAGGCATCCAAACCAGCATCCTGATTAAAGCTGAAGAAGATTTTTATGGCACCTATGACGTGCTTTCCTTCGACCTCAACCCGTTCGATGTCAGTGGGATTCTTGCTGCAGGATACGAGGTCACCGATCATTTGGGGTTAGAAGTTCGTGTTGGGCAAAGTCTGTTGCCCATTAGTCCGCAACCCGAACAACCCGTCCAAGGAAGAATCGATTACATGATGAACATGACCATCCAATGGATGGCCACGTGGCGGCTCTGAATCAATCCTTTCCCGCTTCGTCGAAAATACGTTGAGGGGAACGATCAATGGCTTGTACTTGCCGAATCCATTCTGTCCACACTCCTTCCATGACGGTATCCACCGCAGCAATAAAACCGGCTCCTTCTTCGCGCAATCGTTCCAACGCTCGTTGAGAATTCCCTCCCGGACGACCGTCACCCCCATTGAGAGAAAATGCATTCCACATCACCGAACTTAAACGCTCGGTGACACTTTCGATGCCCTTGAAGTCTTTGGGTTCCGTGTACAAGGCCTCGACATCTAGCAAAGAAGTTCGAAGTGAATCGGTCAACTCCATCACTTCTTCGGTCAAGGTGTCGGGCAAAAACCCCATTTCCTCTTTCACCAGGCCAATGGTGGCCAAGCCACGTTGAATGATATCCATAGCGTCCGCTATGGGTTGCACTTCTTCCATCACCTCACGCTGAAAAGCGTTCCGTTCTTCATGTGCGGCTCGATTGTATGGAACGCGTGGATCAGGACGAATCGTTACAGGCGTGATGGCGTGGTTTTCTCCCATTTGCACCGTGAAAGTGTATATCCCAGGCAACACGGATGGACCGCCGCCTGACGGATGCGATTTCTTTTTCTTCACTTCACGCCGAGGCCAATCGGTTCCATTCGAGTCAAACCGCCAGCGAATGGATTGAAGTCCTTCTTCCGCATCCATCGCAGCTTGACGAATGGTATCACCCGCGGCATCAATCACAGCCCACTGCAATGCGTCCTCTTCGGCAGCTTTCGCTGAGTCTGGATGGATATACAATTGAATCAATGCGCCTGCAGATCGGTTGTCTCCCTGCCACAAATGGTCTGCGCCAAATCGTGCTCCAGCGGGTCTTCGGTAATCCACATCGTAGGCATCAGCAGCTTGAAAAACCATCAAGGATTCTTGCAATACCGCATTGCCATCTCCAGCCAAGGCACGCAACGGCGCCAAATCATCCATGACGTATGCCGCCCGGCCAAAGGTCCCCAATACCAAATCTCCGTCACGCGGATGGATCACCATGTCGCGCACGGGAACCGATGGAATTTCATGGGTCCAACGTTTCCAATTGGCACCCCGGTCAAAACTGACAAACAAACCCTCTTCGGTCCCCAAGAACAACAAGGATGGTTCAACAGGATCTTGTACCACCGATAGCGCATGACCTGTCACCTCACCTCCTTCCATGACCAAGCGCACCCATGTGCTGCCTCCATCCGTTGTCCGATACAAATACGGTTGCCAATTATTGCGGCGATAATCATTGACGACGACATACACTTCATTCGGATCGTGCGGACTCACGTGTATCTGAGGAATCCATGCGCCAACGGGGAATCGTTTGATTCCAAGCGCGTGATCTTTCCATGTAGCACCGCCATCATCGCTGTGCTGAATCCGTCCATCATCGGTTCCCACCCATAGCTCTTCTGGACGATGAGGATTCGGTGAAATGCATAAGATGGTGCAGTGGTTTTCTGCTTGCGTCGCGTCGATGGTCAGTCCTCCAGACTCCGCTTGGTTTTGTTTTTCCGGGTCGTTTGTAGTCAAATCCGGGCTAATGGTCCGCCATGAAGCTCCTCGGTCCGCGCTGTAGTGAACCATTTGCGATCCAAAATACACGCCATTTTCATTGGCCGGATCTATCGCAATAGCCGCATTCCACGCAAATCGCAATGGGATGGTATCAGGCTGCACTGGTTGAATGGCCGTTTGATTTCCAGAGCGCAAATCCACTCGAGCGACGGCACCCCCCTGATACATGGCATAGGCCGTGTTCAAATCTCCTGGAGTTGGCTGAACATCAAAACCGTCACCAAACATGATTTCCTGCCAATCTTCATTTCGGATGCCTCCCACATGCCATGCCTCACTCGCTCCAACCCACGAGCCATTGTCTTGCATCCCTCCATAAATGCGGTATGGGATGGCCATGTCTACCGCGATATGATAGAATTGACCTAAAGGCAAATTGTTGACGAATGTCCATGAATTGCCTCCATCCCGGCTAATATTCAATCCCCCATCATTGCCGTCGATGAGAAAATTCGGATCATCTGGATGGATATAGAATGCATGGTGGTCTGGGTGCACCCCACTGTACGGTAAAATCGTCGAGAAAGTCTTTCCGCCATCCTCACTGAGGTCAACCATGCTATAGAGGTTGAACAACCGCTTTTCATCCGAAGGGTCGGCGTAGATATCGGCATAGTAAAAAGGTCTGTTGCCGATGTTATCCTGTTGGATCACCGACCACGACAATCCGCCATCCATGGAATGATACAATGCCGTGGAATTGGATTCAATCAACCCATAAATCACATCGGGGTTGGCAGCACTGATGGCCAATCCTATGCGGCCCATTTCTCCTTCTGGCATTCCCTCTTCCGATGTCAATTTCTTCCACTTTTCGCCTCCGTCATAGGTGATATGCAACGCACTGCCTTCCCCGCCACTGGTAAAGAACCATGGTTCTCGGCGATGTGACCACATGGCCACCAAAAGTTTGTCCGGATTGGATGGATCGATAATCATATCCGCGACGCCGGTGCGTTCATCGGTATACAAGACTTGGTTCCAGGATATTCCTCCATCCGTTGTTTTATAGACACCGCGATGGGGACTATCGCCCCAAGCCGTGCCTGTCGCCCCCACCCAAACGGTTTTAGAATCGTTCGGATGAATGATAATGCGGTGAATGTTATGGGTTTCTTCCAATCCCATCATCTCCCAGGTCGCACCGCCATCGATGCTGCGGAATACCCCGCGACCACTGGAGTGTGAGTTTCGGGGGTTGCCCTCGCCTGTTCCGACCCAAATGACATCCGGATTGGATGGAGAAAGCGCAAGGGCCCCAATACTTTGCGTTGGCTGATCATCGAACAACGGTTCCCATTGAACCCCGGCTGTTTCACTGCGCCAAAGTCCTCCACTTGCTGTACCGATATAAATAACTTCAGGACGGTTGCGTTGAACATCAATGGTGGTGACACGACCACTCATGGCTCCCGGCCCAATGTGCCGAACATTCATCCCTTCGATAAAGCTGTCAACATCCTGCCCAAAGAGGAGCGCATGCATCAAGGTGAACACGAAAAGAGACAGCAACGTGGAAAAACGATTCAGCATTTTCATCAAAGTTGAAATTGAATTTGTTCTGTGGCTTCTACAGGAATCTTAACGTTCAATCCAAAAGCACGGCCGGTCACTTCTCCCACCGCACGCAATTCCACCTCACCGCCACTGATGAACTGGAACACTTGGTTTTGAAAGAGTTTGCGCAAGGCTCCTGGATCACTGACCACATATAGTGAAACCAGCGTTTCACTCCTCCCTTGAAGTTTTTGAGCCCCCCGCAAGGAGACCGATCCGATGCGCTCCTCTTCGGCATAAAGAACAATGTCCACATCCGATGCCTGGATTGCAAATCTGTTGGGATTGTATACTTTGACTCGCATCTCACCCTCAAAGCCATTCAACGTCCAAGCGGCATCAGCAAGTCCCTCGACCGAACGCACTTCGAGATCCTGGTACCATTGGCACCCGATCAAAAAGAAAACGGAAGCAAAAGCCAATGCGAACTTCACGATCGGTTCAATTCAGCAAAGTTTTTATGGAACAGAGGAATGGTCTCAATGCCCTTGAAGTAATTGAACACCCCGTAATGTTCGTTGGGGGAATGAATGGCGTCGCTGTCCAAACCGAATCCCATCAAAACCGTTTTCAATCCTAAGATTTGCTCAAAGATTGCGACAATGGGAATGGATCCCCCGCCCCGAAACGGAATGGGTTTACGGCCAAACGACTCTTCCATGGCATCCGAAGCCGCCCGATAGGCCACCGAATCTGTCGGTGTCACTGCCGGTTTCCCACCATGCATGGGCGTGATCTTCACTTGGATGGAAGGAGGTGCTATGGCGTGAAAATGACGCAAGAATAATTCCGTGATTTTCTCAGGGTCCTGATTGGGGACCAAACGCATGGAGATTTTAGCCGTGGCCTTACTGGCGATGACCGTCTTCGCTCCGTTGCCGGTATACCCTCCCCAGATGCCATTGAGATCCAAAGTTGGTCGGATGCTCATTCGCTCCGGAGCGGTATAGGCCGGCTCGCCTTCCGTCGCTCCAATCCCAATGCTTGCTTTGTATTCCTCTTCATCGAATGGAGCTTCAGCCATGGCTGCACGTTCTTTGTCAGAAAGCTCAACCACATCATCATAAAATCCATCGACCGTGATGCGCTGGTCCTCGTCCTTTAAAGAGGCGATCATCTCACAAAGGATGTTGATGGGATTGGGTGCCGCACCTCCATACAGCCCACTATGCAGATCGCGGTTAGGTCCCGTGATTTCTACTTCCACATAACTCATTCCCCGAAGGCCAACCGTAATGGAAGGAATGTCATTGGCAATGATGCCTGTGTCACTCACCAGCACGACGTCCGCCGATAGTTTCTCTTTGTGTTTCTCCAAAAATGGCTCCAAATGGGCCGACCCCACTTCTTCCTCCCCTTCGATCATAAACTTGACATTGCAAGCCAGCGAATCGGATTGCACCATGGCCTCAAAAGCCTTGATATGCATAAACATTTGGCCCTTGTCATCGCAAGCCCCCCGTGCAAAAATCGCTCCCTCCGGATGCAATGGAGTCGTTTTAATCACGGGTTCAAAAGCCGGACTATCCCATAATTCCAATGGGTCAGCCGGTTGCACATCGTAGTGACCATAAACCAAGATGGTCGGCACATCATCTGAAACGTGACGTTCACCGAAAACCACAGGATACCCTTCAGTCGAAATAATCTCAACATTTTCGGCCCCCGCTGCTTTTAGATACCCCGCTACTTTTTCCGCACATCTCAGCACGTCAGAAGCAAACTCAGGATCGGCCGAAACTGAAGGGATTCGCAGTAATTCAACCAATTCTTCTAAAAATCGATCTCGGTTTTCTTGAATGTATGCGTTGCAATCGCTCATGGTCTTGGCTTTGAATGACGAATATACATCCTTCCCAAAGGGGAATTAGAATCATCTGACTAGGTCAACATCGTATATTCGCGAACCAGCAAAATACTGGCTTTCTAACCATGGCCGCGCCGACCCAACCCGATCATCGCCACTCTCTTCCAGACTTCTCGAATACGGAACAAGCGTATGCGCATCTGTCTTCTGGCGAACTGAGCAAGTCGTTTTGGCTTTTTCGCTTGGTCGGAAGTTCAACGTTGGTCCGATTGGGAAAGCATGCCATGCAGTGGGCCTTGGCCCTCCGTATCCCTGTTGGTTGGATCATTCGACCTACGGTGTACAGCCAGTTTTGTGGCGGAGAGTCCATCGACGAATCCGAAGAGACTGTCGCCAAGTTGGCCACATCAAAGGTGCACACCATTTTGGATTACAGTGCCGAAGGGAAGGAGCTTGAGTCAGAATTAGATAAAACGGCACATGAAATCCTCACCGCCATTCGCGCTACGAGAAACGACGAACGCCATGCATTCGGTGTTTTCAAAGTCACCGGCATTGCACCAACTGCCATATTAGAAGCCGTTTCAGCTGGCAAACCCCTTGATGAACATGGGTCCAAGGAATGGGAGAGCGTTGCAAACCGTGTCGCAGCGTTGTGCTCCGAAGCCGCCGCTGTCCAAACACCCATTTTTATCGATGCTGAAGAATCCTGGATGCAACTTGCAATCGATGAATTGGCAGAACAACAGATGCGGATTCACAATCAACAGGAAGCCATCGTCTATCAAACCATCCAACTCTATCGCCTTGATCGCCTTGCTTATTTGAAAGACTTGACCGCACGAGCCGAATCACAAGGATTTCGATTGGGGGTTAAATTGGTTCGTGGAGCTTATATGGAAAAAGAGCGGTCGCGGGCATCCGAAAGGGGGGCCCCTTCTCCAATTCAACCGAGCAAAATAGAAACCGATCGCGATTACGATGCCGCATTGCGCTGGTGTGTGGATCATTTAGACCGCTTGTCACTTTGCGCGGGAAGTCACAATGAGGCGAGCAACGAACTGCTTTGCCAACTCATGGCTGAACGACAAATCAATCCTTCCGATCGTCGGGTATGGTTTGCCCAACTCCTAGGGATGAGCGACCCCATCAGTTTTAATTTGGCGCGTGCGGGATACAACGTTGCGAAATATGTTCCGTACGGTCCAATCAGGGAAACCATCCCCTATTTGATTCGCCGTGCTGAAGAAAATTCTGCGACTGCTGGACAGTCCTCCCGCGAATTGGAACTGATTCGAAAAGAGGTGTTGCGTCGCAAACAAGAGAAATGAACGCGGTTATTATGGGGCTTTGACACCGCGCACCATCCTCCATCCTTCCTCTGTTTGGATGCGGATGAAAAATGGTCCCACTGCGACATCCTCCAAACCAAACCCTTGCATTGCAAGGAGCACCGGAATGTTCTGAACTGTGCGACCTTGAGCATCCAGCAACCACACCTCGAGAGGTTGCATCGTGCTTGGAGGAATCAACCGCGTCAAGCCTCCGTCAGAAACCGGGTTGGGAGCGAGTTTCCAATCTTCGGCGGAATCGTCAAAACCCAGCCATGCCCATGTCGATTGCTCAGCCACCACAACCGGAGTCCGATCAGCTGATTCAAACATGAACTGAAATGATTCGATTTCGACCGATTCATTCGCATACTCAAACATATTTTCGACCCAAAGTGCAGGGACGGACAAATAATGCAACCGCACACGAGCTTGCACAGAACTCATCCCGGCAGGTAAAAAAACACGGTACTCCAAGCGATCACTTCCTGAACCCTCATCTTCCGTCAAAGCGTCGTGGTTAAAATTGACATCCAAAGCCGCCATCGGCCCGAATCGAACTGTGTCATACGCTGCATGCGCCTTGTAAAACCCACGAGGTGGCAAGCGATTGTCTTTCAAAAGCACGGACGCCCTCTCCAAAACTTGGGTTGGCTCGCCCATCACATCCCCCACCACCATTTCGTATATCTGAACCTGACCCTCTGAATCAATCACTTCCCAGTGCGGCTCCCATCCTTCATCTCTGCCCATGATTCCCGTAGCATGAGACCATCCTCCGCTATGATACAAGGTGTCTCCATCCACACTTTGCAACACAAATTCTAAAAACGCCACACGCGAGGGATAGCCACTTGGGAACTTATGTCCGGCCAAATTCTTCACTTCCACTTCAAAGGCCCATTCATTCTGCCCAGGAGGTTGCGCCCCACCTCCCGATGTGAACGCTCCATTGATTTGGCGAATTTCCAATTGAGCCGTTTCATATTGTAGCAAGCGTTTCGTTCGTGCAATGGTGGTGTCAAATTGTGCTTCCGTAGCACTCAATTCCAATTCGACAGCTTGGTCTCGCATCAACTGCAACATGAAGGCATTTCCGCCCACCAGATGGTGTTTCCCAAATCGCTGGTTGAAAAGCCAATTCGGCTGTGTCGCAGCGATGGCACCTCCTTCCACCAAAGGCATATGGCAGGACTGGCATTGGACATTCTCTGCATTGTATGCCGAGTTTACCCACTCCAAATACGTTGTTTGCTCAAAAAAAACCTGGCCCGTTTCCTCGCCTTCCAAATCTTGGGTGTGCGTGTACAACGAATGGCAGCTCGCACATACTTCGCTGTTTCGCATATGCTCTCCATAGACCGGGATGAAGCCTGTTTGCCCACTCATCAGGCCATCCCAAGGGTCTTCAAACCCACCCCAGGACACCTTTTCCGGGTTGATGGGTAAATCGCCGTTGGACCGGCCAGCCAATCCGATGTCATCAATGCCATGGCATGTTGTGCACCCCACGCCATCCAGCCCCAACTCATCTTCCAGTAAGTCGGACATGGTGTATCCATTCGGTCCGACTTTTCCCGTCAAATGGGCTTCATGAAATCCTTGTGGTGCATGGCAAGCCGTGCAAAGGTTTTCAATGGACTCTCGATGATCCGGATTCACCAAACCCTCGTGTGCGACTTTAGCGCGCCAAAAAGGGTCCTTGGCGCTGTTGGCCATCATCGTCGCCTGCCAATCGACCACAGGACTAACACTCTGCCCATTTTCGTCAACCATAGCATGGCCCTCAGGATCTGGTGCATGGCAATTCACGCAATTGCCCGATCCCGAAAAAAACGCCCCCTCCTCCGTGCACAATTCTCCCATCCGCCAACGCATTTCATCAAAATCATTTCCATGAAATGCAACTTCCGGATCGTTCGCTCCCGAAACCAACAATCCCAATCCTACAGCTCCCATAGAGAGCAGCAGAGCAAATGTGGTTCGATGACGCATCCAGTTTTTGGTCACAGCAGGTGGGTTCGAGCGGTATCTTTGAACCTCAAAGTTAGTCTGCAAGAGATTCCCATGCGATTCATTCCATCTTCGATTTTAATCCGCTTTTTCTGGTTAACCGCTACGATGTGTGCGTTGTTCCCTGGATCCAATTGGGGACAAACGGCCCCTGATGCCATTGTTGCTGAGCGGTTATTAGAAGCCGAATGGCCCGTGGCCATGCGACCTGCTTCTCATGCGGTGGATGAAAAAAACCTCCTCATCGTTTGCCACAGTGGCTTGGTCATGTGGTACAATGAGGAAACGGAAGAGATCCGAGAAGAACCCTTTTTGGATTTGAGTGAAGCCGGGCTGGACTTGGTGGATTTCGGCATCATGAGCGAACAGGGCCTCAACGACCTCATCCTCGATCCGAACTTTGAAGAGAACGGTCTTTTCTATATCATCTACAATGGATACCGCCCCGATGGAACAGGCACATTCATTGATGAACGATTGATGTGCTTTGGAACCAATGGAGACCATACCGTTGCTGATCCGACCAGCTGGTATGAGTTGCTCGAATTGGTCCAACCGGCGCGTGGACACAACGGAGGACAATTGCATTTCGGACCGCAGGATGGACACCTTTACATCAGCACAGGCGATGGCGGAGGCACAGGGACTGGCGAAACGGGAGGTGGAAGCGGAGGAGACGAACACGGGGCCATTGGAAATGGTCAGAATTTGGAAACGCTCCTAGGCAAACTATTGCGCATCGATGTGCACGGATTGGCTCCATATACCATTCCAGAGAGCAATCCATTCGTTGGTGACCCCTTGGCATTGGATGAAATCTGGGCCTACGGATTTCGCAATCCTTGGCGCTGGAGTTTCGATCGCCTTACAGGCGACAAATTCATTGGGGATGTCGGAGAAGTAGATTGGGAAGAGATTAACATGGAATCGGCGGATTCTCCTGGTGGACTGAATTTTGGCTGGCGCTTGATGGAGGGCAACATGTGCTATGAGCCCATCGTCGATTGCAACCCTGACGAAACACTTGAGCTTCCCATCTTTGCTTATCCCCACGACAACGGATGGTGCTCTGTCATTGGTGGTTACCGCTACCGCGGGCCCATTGAAAGCTTGTATGGCTTGTATGTTTTCACCGATGCCTGTGGTTTCTATGATGTCAAATTCTGGACGCTGACAGAACAGACAGATGGCACATGGAGCGACGCGCCCTTAGAAATCCAGGTTCCTGGAGGTTTTGTGCCATGGGAAGAGACCCGTTTTGCATTCAGTGAAAACAATGCGGGTGAGCTGTACTTGTGCACCCAGTTGCACGTCTACCGCTTGAGCTATGACCCCGCGTCTGGTGGCGAAAACCCTTCCTTTGAATCGTTGTTATTGTCGCCAAATCCAGCGGGGATAGGCCATAACGTCGTGCTTGATATGGGTGGAGAATTTTCTTTGGAACGCATCCGCATCATCGACATGAGCGGAAGGATTGTCCACGATGCCTCACTCTCAATTGCTTCAACTCCCTATACCTGGAATACGACGGGGATGATTCCCGGGACGTACATCGTAGAAGCCTGGAAAGTCGGTGATGAAAAGCCAACGCGCGGTCGCATTGCCATCATCCGCTAAAATCAACGTGCGTCCGTAACGCAAGAGCACATTTTGATTCCATCGCGGAATTCAGGTGACGTAATCCAGCCAATGTCTTCCTTAAAATGACACTCCAATTTAACAAATGGAGCAGCGGCGGGCATCAAAAAGACAAAGCGCTGAGGGGTTTCCCTCGGTCCACTTTCTGACCAATCGATTTCTGCTTCCACGAGCCAAGACTCCAACGACGAGGCATCGTGGGTGGTGTTTTGATGGCAGCGTATGATGCATGCGACTGTTGAGTCTGGGCGAATGCCATCCAATTGCATGCGGGCCTTGATGCGTTTTTCTGGCAACCAATCATTGCAGCCACGACCACTGAAAAAAGCCAAGCTTAATAGGACACCAATGAAGATCCCTATCCCATATCGAAGCAAGCGTTGTTTTAAATTCACGTTTCAAAGGTAGTTCTGTTCAGGAAGCTGCGGAACCTCGTTGTAACTTCGAATACCCAATGATTGCGACTCAACAAATGGCCTTTCGATATGGGCCCGACCAGGTGGAAATGCATTTCCCCGATTTGACCTGTCCCGATGGAGAGCAATTGCTCCTGCTTGGCGATTCAGGATCCGGAAAAACCACCTTGCTTCATCTCCTTTGCGGGTTGCTGCGCCCAACGCAGGGAACCATCCACATCAACGGACAAGATTTGAGTCAACTCAATGGCCGGACGTTGGACCGTTTCCGCGGTTCTCAAATGGGAATGGTCTTTCAAAAAGCTCATTTCGTTCAGAGCTTAACGGTCCTAGAGAATCTGGCTTTGCCTCATTTTTTGACCGGACAACAAGCCAGCTCGGAGCGAGCACAGGCATTGCTCGATAATTTGGGTGTAGGACACAAGGCCCATAACCGGCCTCAAGAGTTGAGCGTTGGTGAGCAACAGAGGGCGAGCATTGCACGTGCATTGATTCACCGACCTTCCATTGTGCTCGCGGATGAGCCTACAAGTGCGCTGGATGACCGATCCACCCTAGCCGTCATGGACTTGCTTGAACAACAGGCGGCAGAGGTGGGAGCGACCTTAATCATTGTCACACACGATCAACGGCTCAAGGACCGTTATAGTCGCCGTGTCGAGTTGAACCCTCTAGCAACCACTGCCCGATGAATTGGTTCTACATCGCTTGGCGCAACCTCGGAGCCAAAAAACTCCAGACTTCCCTGAGTTTAATACTCCTCGCTTTCGGGGTGGGAATGGTCAGCCTCTTGATGCTATCTGAAAAGCAGTTGCGCGACACGTTCGATCGCAATATCCAGGACATTGACTTGGTCCTCGGAGCCAAAGGCAGCCCGTTGCAACTCATCCTCGCTAACGTCTACCACATTGACGCACCCACAGGCAACATCCGTTTGGCCGATGCCGAAAAGGTGATGCGCCATCCATATATCGCAGAAGGCATTCCGCTCGCCTATGGAGACAATTACCGGGGTTTCCGCATCGTCGGAAGCACTCCAGCCTATCCAGCACATTATCATGCTGAACTTGCGGAAGGAACCCTTTGGGAGTTGCCCTTTGAAGTGGTTGTGGGCTCCAAGGTTGCCGAAGAGGCCGGCCTGGGCTTGGGCGACACCTTTTTTAGCGCTCATGGCCTTCAGGATGAAACGGATGTCCACACCGACAAAACATTTGTCGTCAAAGGCGTGCTTCAAGAAAGCCGCTCCGTCATGGATCAATTGATCCTTTGCAATATCGAAACCATTTGGCAAGTGCACGGTGACGATGAAACTGTGGCGGATGCGGATCGCGAAATCACAGCTGTGTTGCTAAAAAAACGGAACCCACTGGCCGTGCTCACCATCCCAAATACCATCCGCGACACCAACATGCAGGTGGCCTTGCCGTCCATTGAAATCAATCGATTGACTCAAAATTTTGGCATAGGGATGACCACTTTGCGGACCATTGCCCTGCTCATTATGTTCCTCAGTTTCGCGAGTATTTTCATTTCCGTTTACGATAGCTTGCTGGCCCGTCGTTACGAATTGGCCTTGATGCGCACCATGGGGGCCTCGCCGGTGGGCTTGTACTTGCTGCTGCTTTTGGAAGGTGGATTACTGAGCTTGGGAGGCACTCTTCTAGGTTTAGCCATCAGCCGAGGGGGCATGGTGATTCTAGCACAAATGGTGGAGGATAAATTCCGGTATGATTGGGAGTCATTGGGGTTGCTGCCCATGGAATGGGCTCTCGCAGCAATGGCTATCTTTGTGGGATTGATTGCAGCGGCGATCCCTGGCATTTCCGCTTTGAGAATCGATATTTCACGCACACTCTCTGACTCGTAATTGTTCCAATGAAATCCCTTCCCGTGTTTCGCTCTTCTTGGATGGCAGGCCTCATTGGTCTGGTCGCTTTGTGTGTCGTAGACTTCAGTTCATTTTGTCATCCCAGCGAAGAAACTGCCCAGTTGACCTCCACGCTGAAGAGCGCAAGCCAGACAAGGACAGAAACAGAAGCCCGAAGTGAATCTGCCCTGTCCGAAGGATCCTGGTCCGAATTGACTTGGAGGACTCTGGAGGATGTCGAGTTCAAGGATGTGTATGTGGAGGAGCTCGACGCCTATTATTGGAAGCCCTCTTTTGGCCAATCCGTGCAGGACTTGGAAGGGCAAGACGTGTATGTTTCGGGCTACATCATCCCCGTGGATTTGGACGAAGACTTTTACGTTTTGAGCCGGTATCCCTTTGCCAATTGTTTTTTCTGCGGAGGAGCAGGGCCTGAATCCGTCGTGGATTTACGCTTTGATGGAAAATCTCCCCGGGTATACCAAACGGATGAACGACTCACCTTCGCCGGTAAGTTCCGACTGAACTCTGATGACGTTTACCAGATGAATTACATTCTGGACGGCGCAGTTGAGTACAGGATACCCTGATCCTGTGACTGACACCGTTGTTTTCGCAGGTTATTCGATGCTCACTCAAGTTTGGCAAAATTTAAACTATAATTTTGGCGCCTCTGGCTCCAATGGCATGGATGACATAGCTATAAATTGCCAATATTCCAGTAACTCGGGGACATATGAGTTCTCAATGGCTAACTGGGCACTTTACAATTCAGATCTTGCGGCAGACGGTTTTTTTGGTAATAACTGGCAGAGTGGTTCGTATAACAGCATCCCCTTTTCTGAGGACTGGTCTTTCGATGAAAATGGAATAATCCTTCTCCTTGCGCAATGTGTTGAAACGCGAATACAATGGCTTCTTCGCCGTATTCGTGAGCCTCACAGCTGTTTCGATAAGCAAGAACTTCGTCCATCAGGATGCAACGACAGTCAATGACCTTCTCAATCCCTTTTGGATGTGGAGTACCGCTGGGGCATTTGTGGTCTTTATCGTGCTGCGCAGTCTGAAGCGTTACTCACGTGTCCTTCACGTCGAAGGGCGGTAAGACTAAATAAATTAGCCTACCGCCCTTCCGTGTAGTTATCCGTTTGGCAATGCTATGCCATCACATCGCACGATGTGATCCATCGCAAAATGGGGGATTCTTTGTCAACTTACAGGTGCACATGGCAGCCTGCTTGGATTCTTCTGCTTTGAAGACCTTGGGCTGAAACGAAGTGCCGGAGTGCGCTCCATTGCACCACGGTTGGTTTTCAGACAGTCCACAAGAGCACCAAGCGTATGTCTTCCCTTCTTCTAACGGCTCCATTTGCGGAGCACTTCCGGCTGACTTTGGCTGATCCATGATCTTTACTGAATTTCGAGGTGAACAGCCAGAGCAAAAACATCTTTGATCGCGCCGTCACCAAGATCATTGAAGAATGAAGGCGAACCGTATCGCACATCGAACTTGGAACGGTCAATGTTGAGCGTGGCATCAAACGCATTGCCCTTTTTTTCTACCACAAACTCAATGGATTCCGAGTGGCCTTTGATTGTCAATTCCGCCTGTACTGTTGCCTTCCGTTTCTTAAAGGACGTGCTGCTGAGCAAAACCAAACGTGCTTGAGGGAATTTAGCAACGCTAAAGAAATCGTCCGAATTCAAATGACCCACAAGCTTATCACCATATTCAGCACCGAGGTCCTCATTGGTAATGGTCGTCATGTCGATTGCAAAATCTCCTGATGCGATTTTGTTATCCTGCAATGTAATTTCTCCTTCGGCCAACTGCAGCGATCCGTAATGCGGGTCTCCAATGACTTTACCGGCTTCCCAGCGAATGTTGGACTTGCCAGCATCAACAGTCAATGTTTGAGCACAAATAGGTGCGAGAAGCAACAGGTGCAATGCTACACTCGATAAGAGTTTGTTCATGGTGATGTTTTTCATCCTGCAAACATCTCCATTTTGTCTCGGACAATGCTTCACATAGATTCATTTCGACAACTTCATTTACCCACTCTTTCCGCTCTTAATTTACTCAGACGTTGAGGCGTAATGCCGAGATACGAAGCGATTTGCTTTTGCGTCAAACGCGGACTCAAATCTGGATAGGTCTTCAAAAAATATTCATAACGCTCCAATGCGCTTGTACTCATCATCATAAGAACCCGTCGCTGCAAACTTCCTGCCCGGCGCACCAACCGCATCCATTCGATTTGACTACCCTCGAAATCCAAAATCAATTTCCCTCCTTTTTTAAGAGGCACCACCTCGATACGCGATGGTTCCAACGCTTGAATACTCAAAGTACATAGCACGTCAAATCCGATGGCATCAAGATCCGCTAGAATCCACTGTTCCGGAGCAAACATAAACACATGCTCCTTCCCCATTTCGTCCACAAAAAAAGAGCGCAGCAAACCACTTTGCACTTTGAAAACAAACTTCGCTTCATCCCCCTGTCGTTGGATTATTTCTCCTCGATTTAAGTTGCGAAACTGGTTCATTCCTGTAAAAATCGACCCTCCTTAGCTAAAACAAAAACCAATGAATCCTAACGAATAACTGCGACAAGCGTTAAATTTCGGATACCCTCAAGCGAAATCATTAACTTTCTACAAAACTCTGCATAGAATGAAAAGCCATCAGTTCTCCCTACTCTTTCTGAGCCTTTTTGCTACACCGTAAAGTGAAAAACGGCAGGAAAAGTAGTTGCGTAATTTTCAGTCTGATTGCGATGTGCAGTTGGTCTGTTATGCAGGCGCAACAACCGATTGGCACGACAAGTTGGTTGCTCATAGATGACACTTGAGGAGGACGAGAAATCGAATGTGACGTTCGGTATCCGGGCGTTTCGGACACTGCTGAAGCTGCTCCCGATAACGGCCCTTTCCCCTTGGTGGCCACCGCACAAACCTTTGCGCCGTCTCATCAAAATTTCGGATTGGACCTGGCTTTTGTGGCCAATGAAATGGTTCAGAATGGTGCTACCGGAATTCTTGACGGATGGCTCCAACCGCATGCGGCCATTGCAGGACACAGCATGGGCGGTGGGGCTACTTGGCTGGCGGCGTCAACGAATCCCTTGATCGACGCAGTTGTTGCCTTTGCGCCGGCCGAAACCAACCCATCCGCAGTCGCTGCAGTCGTTCGTGTTCAATACCCAGATTTACTCCCTTAACAACCACACAAAATGGAAAACATATCAATCATAGCTCAGCTTATCGTGTCAGCGTCAATCATCATTGTTTGGGTGTTTCGCTACGACAACATTGTTTCAGAGTTTAAGCAATACGGTCTCTCAGATACGATCAGAAACATTGTTGGCGCCTCTAAAATTATTCTCGCAACCATCCTCGCTTTGGATGTTTGGTATGAAGTGCCTGTGATAGCGGCCGCATTGTCCATGGCATTCTTGATGATTTGCGCTCAAGCGTTTCACGTAAAAGTGAGAAATCCGCTAAAAAAATACGTGCCTTCGGCTTTTCTTTTATTGTTGTCCTTGTTCATTGCAGCCTTTCATCACGAGCTGATTTAAACAATGGATATTCACCTGGCTTTTCTTCTCTTTTCAGCAACTTCTTTTATCGTCTACGGAATAAACTCCTTCTTTTCCAAGAGGATGATTTCGGAATACGAGAGGTGGGGTTTCAAAAACCAACGAAACATACTCGCCAGTTGTCAATTGTTAGGAGGGCTCGGCCTGCTCGTTGGATTGGCGATTCCCTTGTTACTTTCAGTCGCTTCTTTTTTGCTAATGTGCATGATGCTTACTGCAGTTTTTGTGCGAATAAGAATAAAGGAAAGCGCAGTTAAAATGTTGCCCGCAATCCTTTACGTGGTCATCAACTTGATCATATTTTACAACTCAATCACGTAGTGATCTTTCGATCTGTTGATTGAAACTGCATTTTATTCGGGGGGAAAAACCACGCGGTCATGCGTGGTTTTTCGTTTTTAAAGCTCCTCCTCTTGGACTTATCTCGAACCAAGTGTTCGAGGAATTTGCTAAACTCTACGAACTACGGGCCTTTCTGAACATTGATGGAAACAAGGGGATCCTGTTACCAACAAAGCCTTCCGCATTCTGATGCTTTAAAAAAGCAAGAAAACCCCACCTAGTGAAGTTGGAATACCTAAATCATATAGGGATCGATCACCCCCAACTTTCTTGAGCGATATAACAAATTCAGCGAGATAAAACAACCCTTCATAGGTTGAAAACACTTATTTGACTTGATAAGCAAGCAGGATTCTTGTACATTTAAGGGCCGAAAAAAACAAAAACACAATGAACCCTCTAAAACCCCTAAGCGGAGTGCTGCT
>JAPKCA010000048.1 GCA_028823145.1 Flavobacteriales bacterium | reverse complement strand
GGCTTGGCCAATCCATTGTTGTTGCAGCATGATGCGTCCCTGGTAATCCATCACCATCACCTCTGTTCCAGGTTCACAACCTTTGAGGTAAAAAGCGTCATTTACCGGATTTGGAACGACGGTCCAGTCTGAGTATTGAGCAATAGCGAATGGGCTTTCCTCAATGGCAAGTGCATTGGAATAGACATAGAATTCATATTCAGCCCTTGCTGGAGAGAGGCTCATAGCATCTTCATTGGTCGCTTGGACATAGAACTTGATTTCATTACCGTTTCCGGGAAGAATCGATGAGTAGATCCCGTCTTCTGCAAGCACATCTCCCTGTGTGCCGTCATCCACCATGGTGAGAGCTTGGAAATTGCTCGCAACCGGACCGGCCGTCCACATAAGGAGCACTTCATCTGCATCGAATGTGGAAATTGTCGCAATGCCGTTGTTCACAGCCATGCTTCCCATGGCGGGCGCTGCAAGTGAAACTTCGTCATGATTGGTTAAAAAATCCAGGCGGGCTTCAACCGTTGCGAGAATCCCTCCAAATCCCCAATCAGCCCAAAAGGCGTCGTCCACATTGGAACTGAACTGAGCCATTGAAAACAGGCTGTTGGGGTCTGTATCTGCAGCATCGAAAGCCAAGTCCTGTAACGCATCGATTTCCGATTGCAATGCAGACTCGATCATCCACTCTTCCATGACCGTTCGGATGTGTGCGATATATTGCTTGCGGTAAGTAGGATGGTTGAAAAGGTATTCCGCAAGTGGACGGCTGTCCTCTGCGTTCCAGCCTGTGAAGAAGGGGTCAAAGTGGTAGACTTCGTTTGGGTTCCAATAACTCCAACCCATGATGGCACCGACGAAAGCATTATCAAAGTCCCAAGGCAACATTTGAAACCGTCCTTCAGCATCTTGGTACAAATAGTAATTGTGTACGTAGTAGCCATTGTAGGTGTCCAAATTGCTAATGACTGTATTCACGGCCATTGCCCATAAAACCCGATCGATATTGAGGATTTCATGCAAGTCATCGGGATTGAAATGGAGCGTTGAAATCAGATCCACCAACGCTTCCCAGCCGTCATCGGATTTGATGGTATAGCTATCATAATACGTCGCCGTGTCAGCACCGAGGTATTCCAATGAAGGAATGCCGCCATCGGTCCCTTGCCCACCGCCTTGGCTGCAGAATACTCCGGCACCATCGCATTTGAACAGCACTCCGTTGTTTTCGCCCAAATGCTTGTTTAAGAATTGTTTGTTGATGGACTCTGTGTTGACGTAAAGCCCCGTGTAATTGCCCTGGGTATGCAATCCGATGAGGTTGACTTCCGGAGTGGGCAAGTAGTTGCGGTAAATCTTGCTCGCTAAATATTCTTTGCAATACGTCGGATCCAACCACGCGTTGGCCAATTTGAGTTTGTTGTAGCCCATCAGTTGTTGCCCGGAAATCCATCGGTTCATATCGAGGTTGTATGGGACTTTGACATTTCCTTGTTCATGGGGCAGACAAAAGGTGGAATTGCCTTTGTACCGAACGCCGACGCTGTCGAGGGTGATACCATCAAAGGTGACCGTTGCCGGGATCCGCAAGGAAGGGTCCGTGAAAAAAGATTCTCCTAAGATGCTGTGATAATTGTCATCTTCAAATTCAACATGCAGGTGCCTTACAAAATTGGAATCGTACAGTCCGCCGGCTCCATCATAATAAATTTGCGGATTGAAAATGGTGAGTTCTTGGCCGTGACTGATCAAGGGCAAAGTGAGGATGGCAAAGGCTGCGATGCCTCGCATTGTTATAAAATGGAATGGATGTGACATGCTTGAAAGATAAAACCCAATGACGGTCGTTTCAAGGTTTTTCCCAGGAATCGGAAATCCGAATCCTACTTTTGGATGCATGGATGGGCTCTGAATGATGTAGGATGTTCAATTCTCCAGTGTGCAGCGTTGCTGCTATGACTTTTAACTATTGAAAGCGCATCTATAGAAAACGTGTTGGATCTGCCTCCAATCGCTCAACGGCCTTCCACGTGCAAAATGCGCGTGTAGCGTTTTAGACTGCGGAAGGTGATGAAGACTACAAAAGCTCCAACGGTGCTCCACATCCAAAATGGTTCAATGAGCACGTCCCATCCTTGCCATCCATCATGGGCGTAGTTTTTGCCAGAAGACACCAATGTCAAGCTGAGGAAAACAGCAAAAAAACCATTGTATTCGCGCTTCAAGACGTTGCGTAGCGAAAACGAGACATCGGGCGATTGCCAAGCGAGGTTTCTAGGCCAAAATGAAGGAACACCCTTGGACCATTCCAGATAGGAGTTGATGAATTTTCTCCGCAGGAAGGCTTCCTCAGCGAACATGATTCTTTCGTAATACAGCCAGTACAATAAGCAACAGACCATCGTAAACCAGGCGTTGCCAACGGATATCATGATGCCAAGCCACATGAAGAAATTGCCGAGATAGAGTGGATGGCGTACCAAGCTGTACATGCCTTTTTCATTCAGCACTTCGGCGACTTGCCCTGCTTTGGTGTTTCGACCTGACGTTCCGCGAGGTGTGTAGCCAATGGTCAATGCACGAATGATCAAACCCAGCATTGAAATGCCGATGCAAATCGAAGCAACGATCGGGTCAAATTCACGGAAATAGGGATCCCATTCCATGCCGATAACTCCTGCCATCAAGGCATATAAAAACAACGGGAAGTAGGATCGTCCTTTAAAAAGCCAATTGCCCGTCTGCTCAAGTTCTTCAATCAATGCCATGGTGCGCTGTCAAGTGTTGCGAAATCGGACCGCAAGATAGTTCTTGTAACCTAGCTCAATACCGAGCTTTTCGTAGCAAAATTGCTTGAGTCGGTCTTTGATGGAACGTTGGTCAATGGAGATGTCGGCATCAAAATGCCAATTGACTCGGGCAATGCGCTGTTGCATCCCCTTGGGATGTGTCCCTTCGAATCGGACCAAATGTCTTAGGTCTCTTCCGTAATCATAGGCTTCAGACGAGATGACGTTGGAAGCGACCCAGGCATCATCGTGCCACATTTTGTGGAAACTCTCTTGCTTTCGCTGCATGGCTTTGGGTTCCTTGACCCACCCGTAATGGTGCATGTAGGCCTCCAAACGGACCACGCGCAATTTTTGATTGGTTGGCTTCCGAAAGCCTTGTGCATCGCGAAAAGAATGGATTCCACGACCGGGTTTTATGATGCGTATTTCATTGCGGTACCAATTTGCACTCGCACCCACGTAGTCATAGGACCCATAAAAATGCTTGTAACGCAATAACAAACCATCGACATCTTCTCGATGAAGATTCCCTTGCATGGCTTGGCGAATTTCAGCGTAACCATCCTCGTGGAGCACTTCGTCTCCTTGGATATAAATGCACCAATCACAGTTATCGACGACGCCTGCCAATGCTTTGTCCGTTTCATCGGCCAACACTCTGCCGCCTTCCCGCAAGGTGTCATCCCAAACGGTTTCGATGATGCGGATCTGGTTAGAATCGATGCTGTGAATCAATGCCAACGTGTCATCGTCAGAATTCCCCACGGCAACCACCACCTCATCGCACAGCGGCAAGATGGATTGGATGGCTTCGACGATGGGGTAGTCGAAGGTGATTGCGTTGCGAATAAACGTAAATCCGGAAACCTTCATAGATCAAGGAAAGAGTCGAAGATAGGTTGTCGATTTTGAAAATTCAGGAACGACTGCGACACTCCTTCAGGCCTCTGCGTAGTTTGATTTAGTTTCTTTGTTATGGTTGAATTTTAAAATGAACAACGAGCGAATCGGTTGGGCCAAACTGGTGATTCGGAGGGGGGAATCACGTCGTTGAATTAGACTGTAGATACAGTAGGAGAAGGCTTGTGCCGATAAGTGTTGGGTATTTGTCAGAGTCGTTTTTTGCATGGCGGAATGGCTCAATTAACAATTGAATGTTGAATTCTCCATGAGATAGGCTAAAAACAAAACGAAAAATGGTGTCCTTTTGACACAATAACTAATCTTACAAAAAGATGAAAAAAGTATTATTGTCGTTTTTTGCTGCTGCAATCGTTTGCACAGCATTTGGTCAAGATGTGAATCAGGCCAAGGGCACGTGGTATCTTGGCAGTGCTGATGCTACCGAACTCTTGGGAATTTTCTCCGATGGCGTGAATGTTTCCCCTTTTGTTGGCTACGCGATTGCAGATAACATTGCAATCACCTTGGGGATTAACTACGGATCATATACTACTGATGCAGTAGATGGTGGTGCAGACGAATCAACGAGCTCTAGCTCAGAAATTAATGTAGGTGCAGCTTATTTCTTTGGTGACAATTTCTATGGTCAAGTTGGCGTGTCGCTTGGTGCATCATCCATGACAGACATGGATGATATGAGCTCAACGGGCGTTGGCGTGGGTGTTGGTAAATTCATCCCGGTAAAGGATATGTGGTATATCTCTCCGAACGTTGGCTACCAAACTTTCTCGAATGATACTGGATCTGCAGCTGGAGCTTCAATCGGTATCTCCTTCGGTGCCCGCTTCTGATTGAAAAAATCGAACAATGAAAAGGGGAGCATTTGCTCCCCTTTTTTTATGCTCTGTATTTTGGTCGGAATGCTTAGCCGTTGAGTCTTCCGTTAGATTCTATCACCTTTTTCGCTTCCCTATTTTCAATAATCAAGGCCCTCAACCATTTTTTGCATTCGACGAAATCTGAAAATACCAGGCGATCAGGAATGGTCCCGGGGACCAAGTTCAAATCGGAAAGCAACGCTCTCACGGGTTTATTCGGACAGCTGATGGCAACCACCACATCGCGTCTTTGCAAGGCTTGAATCGCCTCCTCTAGTGCATAGAGCCCCGATTGGTCGATGAACGGAACACGTTCCATCCGAATGATTAGCACGTCCGCTTCTGGGAGTTTGCTAAATAGATTTTTGAAATCGTTGACAATCCCAAAGAAAATAGGTCCATTCAAATGTTTGAAAAGCACACGTTTCCGAATCGTTTCGTCAAGTTCCATTTCATCTCCCCACAAATCTGATTTGACGAGTGACTTTACTTCAATCCCCTCGGTGCTCAAATCGCTCATGCGCTTGAGGAATACGAAAGCGGCCATAATCAGTCCCACGCCGACGGCATAAACGAGCTGCCAGAAAACGGTGAGCAGCAAAACGGTGATGAGGATGACCTTCTCGTTCCACTCCATCTTTGGGAGGGCTTTGAGCCCTCGGTAATCCATGACTCCAATCCCTACGGTGACTAAAATGCCTGCAAGCACTGCCGCAGGAATGGCCGAGGCGATGGGACCCAAAACAATGAGGATACTAAACAAGAACAGCCCTGCGACCATGCCGGAAATACGGGTTTTGCCGCCGGCATTGATGTTTACGACCGTGCGGATTGTAGCTCCAGCTCCGGGCAGTCCACCAAAAAAGGCAGCGATGCTGTTGCCGATTCCCTGTCCGATGAGTTCTTGGTTCGGGTCGTGTTGGGTTTTGGTCAGGTTGTCAGCAACGAGAGAAGTGAGCAGCGAATCGATGGCCCCGAGCAGAGCCAATGTGAAGGCAGATAAAAGAAAGGGTTTGAGAATCCCCATATCTAGGTCCGCGGGAGAAATCCAATGAAAAACTGGAAACCCCGTGGGAATTTCTTGAATTAATCGATAATCCAGCCCCATGAAATAGGCGGCAGATGAAACCGTCACCAAAGCCACCAAGGTTGACGGAACGACCGTGGTGATTCGTTTAAACCCGTAGATGATCAAAATGGTCACCAGGGCTAACATCAGTTCCAACCAATTGATATAGGTCAAAGCCCGATCCAAATGCCTCAACGCTCCAGTGACCCCCTTGCCATCATTGGTCGCCAGAATCTGCGCTTCCACTAGTTTGTGTTCATCTGTAACCTGAGCTGCTCGGACAATGGTTTCTTTGATGTCATCCAACACCAAGATTCCAGTTTCCGCTTCTTCTTTCAGAATGCGGTCTAAGATGAGTTCTTCCCCATGGGGCATAAATTGCTCAACGAGTTGTTGATCCTCCCCCGAATAGTATCCCAACATGGGTGGGATTTGGGTGATGAGGATAATGATGCCGATGCCCGTCATGAAACCAGAAACAACGGGGTAAGGGATGTATTTGACGTAGGTCCCCATTTTTACGACGCCGAGAAAAATCTGGATGAATCCAGCCAACACGAACACCGACAAAATCATGGGGAGTGCCAGGGACATTTCTCCTTCGCAGGCCTGTACAATGCCGGCAATGATGATCATGCTCAAGGCGGTCATCGGTGCAGTCGGGCCGCTTATTTGTGTGGCGGTCCCTCCGAATAAAGCTGCAAAAAAGGCAATGAAGGCAGCGCCATAAAGCCCTGAAGCCGCCCCCAAACCGGATTGTTCTCCAAACGCCAAGGCCAACGGAAGTGCCACAATGCCTGCTGTAATTCCGCCTAGTAGATCAAGCTTAAAATGGCTGAAGTCAAAATATCGTTTCATCGGGCGCGAATATCGTGAGAAGATTTTATCACCCCGCGATAGGAACCATAATTGATGCCAAATAGTTCAGTTTTGGCGGCTAGGATCCTCAGGAACAGAGGAGATGATCGCCGGTTCTTATCACGGGATTTTAGCCTTGTTGCCTTTAGCGGCTGTATACCTCATGTTGTCGAATAAGATCCCTGTCGGAACCAACGGTTAAGGTTTTTTCTCTGCTGGTCGATACGACAGAGCGAGCCGGATATTTCTTCCGTCGGATGGTAGAATTCCCGGTCCTGGATAAGCCAACGCGCGTCGTGTAAAGTACATGGTATTCGAGGCATTGTTGATTTTTAGTCCAATGTGAAATCCCCCTATGGAGCGACCTATTGATAGGTCAATCGTGCCATACGCTGGGATTTCTCCATGCAATGCCTGGGGCGTTCGCAACGCATTGGTGGCTTCTGTGAATTGCTGGCTAATTCCTTGCCACTGGATTTGCGCCCCCCAAGTCGGACTTTTCCAAGTCAAACCAATTCGCAACATGCGTTCTGGAGCGAACTCCAGTCGATTGCCCACGATGGACGGTTCTCCACCAGCCTGGTAAATCCCGTGCATCCAAGACCCTGCCATTTGCGTGGATAAATGGTCTTGTTGGTTTTCCGAGGTCCAGATGTTCCATTGAAATGCCGCTTCCAAACCAACGGTTCGCGCATTGGCCAAGTTGGTTCTGAGCAAAATGGGCTTCTCAAGCAATACGGGATCCGGAATGGTTGCGGGAAGCAGCCCGATGCGGTTTTGATACCAGAGCCCAAAGACACTCAGATCATAGGAAATTCGCTTAAGTTGCTGCCGACATCCCAGGTCCATATTGAAGCCGCCTTCGTCCTGAATGTCTGGATCGACCATGACCCCGAGGTCTTGCAATTGGATATCTGAAAAATTAATAGCTCGGTAGTTCCGAACGGCATTGCCATACCATTCCTTTTGTGACGACGGCTTCCAAGAGAAGCCGATTCCGGGCAACATCACATGGCGATTTCTGGATTGAGAAGAAGTGAAAAGAGAATCTTCAATGAAATTTCCTGCACCGTCGAGAATGACCTCCCGGTAAGATCCTTCCGCTTCCGTTCGAATCCACTCCCAACGGTAGCCTGGAGTGATTGAAAGGCCATCCGAGATACTCACGATTCCTTGCGCAAATACAGACGACTGGGTGTTCGGGAGCACGTAGAAAGAGCTTTGCCGCTGATCGAAATCCACCCATTGAAAGTGAGGCTCTGCAGTGTCGTCTCCGAATCCCTGTCGCATAGTGTTTTCTCCCAAGTAACCTTGCCATCCAAGGACCAGTGCGTGGTAGCGTTGACCGTTAGCTTGCATCCAACGTCGGGTCGAGCGGATGTCCCAACCAATGGATCTAAAATCGCCCCAAATCAAATCTCGATCCTCTCCAGGATCTACTCGGTTGGGCGTTCCCAAAAAGCCCAATGAAACCCGCTCCGCGTTCAATCCGTGAACGTTGAGTTGTGCATCCCAAAGGGTGGATGGCTTCCATTGCAAACCCAAGGTTCCAATGTTCCAATTGACCCGGAACCAGTTCCGCGCTCGGTAGCTTGCTTGGGGGTCATTTTCAAATTGGGTGTCGGTCAACCCACCCGGTTGTTGCTCCAGTCGACGCATTGCCGTTATCGACTCTTCCAAGACAAAGGCCCCATGCTCATTGTTCCATCGCTGCTTCCATGTCCCCAACAGGGTCGTGCTTTCAAAAGCAGCATTTTTTCGCCAGCCTTGGCCTTGCTTGTGATCGATGAGTACATAGTGAGAGGCTTTTTCTGATCCTCCGTGTTGTTGGACGCTCAGATGCATGTGTCCACGGATATCTGGCAGATTGGAAGGATAAGCCGCTCCTGATATCAGGGCTTCCAGTTCTCCTGGCGCATTCCAATCGCCGGACTTCATGTTAAAGTTCAACATGCCGCCGAGTTGTGATCCATACTGGAGAGCTGCGGCCCCAGAGACATGCTCAATGGTGGAGACGGCTTCCAGGGGGGGCGTGTAATACGCTTCTGGATATCCAAGCGGATCCGCGGCGATGGGGATGCCGTTTTGCCGCATGCTGAGATGGGAGGATCGGTTGGGACTCAAGCCGCGCACTCCAACGCCCAGCTGCAATCCTGCGGCATCACTTTCCCATACGTTGGCTCCAGGAAGTCCTGCAAAAATGTTGCGGGCTTCTGCTTCGCCTGGAACGACTAGGGTTTTTTCTGGTCGAATGACGGTGCTTTTGATTCCGCGGTAGAGTCCACCTTCACTGAGGGAACTCATCCATTCCAATCGGTTCACGGATTGACTGGATATTTCGGCCGTTTCAAGGGCAATCACTTGGGCTCTCAATCGAATACGGACTGGTGTCGATGGCTGCTCTTGGATCAGGCTGTCCCAAGGCATGAATCCCAAAATGGAAGCACTCAATTTTCCAGGAAACGAAACCTCAAAACTGAAATATCCTTGCTCGGAGGAAATCGATTTTGCCTCTGATACGCGATCATTTATTTCGGATGACCAAGACAAAACGGTGCCGGAAAGGGGCTCGCCAGAACCCGAATACACGGCGCCAGAAAGGGGTTGCTGACCCCAGCATACCGGTTTGAACCCGACGCATAGCATCATGACCGGAAGAATCCAACGGATTCCAAAGGACAGGATAGGTTCAGTTCCAGCCTTTGGCATGACGCAGGGAGTCTTTGATGAGGTGGAATTGTTTCGGTCGGATGATGGAATCAAGTGGAATCACAAACGACCGCTCGTTCCAATCGTTTGAAATGGACGCGAGGTCAGCAAAGGGATCGATGAACAACTGGGAACGTCGGCCATTCAAACTGACCCACGTTTCCGCTCGAACTTTTACATCTTGGCCATGGTTGTGTCGCCATTGTTCTTTGACGTGTCCCGCGAATTGCACCAACATGTCGGGCTGCGTGCTCATCATCTTGATTTGATTCGAGGTGAGCCATTTTTCGCTGGAAACAGGTTGCTCTCGGCCATTCTGATCTACCACGAAAAGCGTTGCCCAACCAGATTTTTCCATCAGCATGACGCGCCAGCTCCACCGGTAACCAGCCTCATGCCAAAATACGGAACCATCGTAGTTCAGGTGGCGCAATGGAAAAAGGAGCTGAAAAGCCAAGAATCCTCCGACCGCGATTTTTCCGATTGCTTTTCGCTGGGAAGTTGATGCAGATGATGCGGGTGATGCGGGCTTTGGAGAGGATAACTCAAGTTGTTTGATGCCCCATGCTCGCCAAAAACGATGGTGCCAATCGTCATGGAAAAACACGGTGGTGCACACAATCATGACCCATGGAAAAACACCGATGGGGAAAAGCAACCACGTGAGGACGTGAAATGCGACCAGCACAGGGTAAAACCATGGGCGGAGCCGATGTGAAAGCAATGCGAATGGGGCCATTAAGTCGAACGCAGCTCCCATCCAACTGAAAGCAAAAGCGGTTTCGCGCCAGCTAAACATCGGGCCGATGATGGGGAAGGAGCTGTGTTGTGGGAGCCAAATTGCCAGCGGTTGGGCGTGCAACATCCAGTCGGCATTTAATTTGGCAAGACCCGCATAGAAGTAAACAATGCAAATCAGTCCACGCACCACCAGGATGCTATGATGCGGAACTCTTGGATTTCGTGCAGGAATGAATACCAACAACAAGGCCATCAATGACACGAAGTAATAATGATTCAGATAGTTGGATTTATCCAGAAGCTCAACGTAGGTGAAGCACAGGAAAAACAAGGCCGATCCGATTCGTTGCGTTTGACTCCACGCAATGCCCAACCCCCCGAGCAGCATGCCTCCAAACAACCAAGTAGCGCCCCATCGGGAAGGGCGAGGAAGCCACTCAAATCCGTCGAATGGAAAGGTGAATACGGGATCGATGATTTGATCCACCACCCATCCATTTGCTATGAATCGCAATGTGCTGAGAAGGACGAGTGCCGCAAAAAATCGTCTGAGAGTGACTAGAGGGGCTGCATCCACCATTCCGCCCTTAATCGCCATCGTTGTCTTGGTACGTGATCAACACGCCCAGAGCAGACATCATATCCACCTTCCACAAAACAACCAATGCTTGCAACTCAGTATAGACGGCAAAGGCATCCGCTTGGCGTTCGACGACGAATTGCGCAAGTGGATCTTCCATGGTTGCCACTGCTTGCATCGATGTTTGGAGGCGACTCGAAATTTCGTCATGCAGGTCTTGGCCGTATGAAACATCCCCCAACGAGACCAAGTAGTCATCCAATCCAATGGCATCTGTTGTTCCATGATGCGGATCTCCGAAATACAGCGTTTCCAAGGCGGTCATCGCCTCAAGCATCAGGTCAATGCTCCAGTTTTTAGCAAACGGGGCTTCCACCAATCCGGGCAAGGGGGTTTGGCTGAATGTGCTGATGCCGCATGGCAATCCCAGTTTTTGTTGACGGATATGGTTTTCGAAAACGCGGTTGAATGCATTGAGTAATTCGCCCATAGAACTCCCCATTTCGGTTCCAGTAGAAGCTTTAAACACATCGAGATAAGACGACTCCCAGGCCGCCAATACGTCCCATGCTTGGGAATGCAAATGTGATGTGAGACGCAACAGGTGTTCGACTCGTTCAGGTTGAGAATTGATCGATGCACTGAGTTCCTCTGCAAAAGTATGGTTGAACATGTAATCCAGCGCAGGCAGGCCTATGTGGTCTTGTGTATCGGGAATTCCAGGCGTCCAAGTACCATCTCCAACTGCCCCTTCGATCAAATCGGAATTCGTGGGAAAGGTGTTGGTGGATTTGAACAGCCCTCGTTCCAAAGCTGGACCAAAATCATAGAGCGCCACGTGCTGCCATGCTTCGTAAGTGGCTTTTAGTTGTTCGCGGGATGCTTCAATTGCTTGGGTGGTGCAATTTCCATCTTCGAAGGAAGAGACCATTTCATGCAAAGCCCATGCCTGATGCTCGAAGTCCACATAAGCGGGAAGAATGATGCTGTCACCTACATGACTCAAAAATGCCTCGCGATCAAAAAAGGATGTTTGAGACGAATTTCCCTGGGGATCGCAACCGGTGAATGTTACCAGAATAAACATCCACGTTGCGCCGATGCATCCCATTCGCTTTGCATGGGATGATGCCATGGGATTCACAAGGCAGAGATGTTTGATCGGATGAAGCATAATTACAATTCCAGACGAAGATCAAAAAGACCTTCAATCGCTGCTAGATCATCACGCAAGTCGCCAATGTCGGCCAATGTGACCGCATAAAAATTCTCACCCAATTGAGCGACCAAGTCACTCGCGGACTGCATGTCTACAGAATTGTCGGCTCCATATGGCAGTGAAAGAATCAGTGCTTTGGCTTCAGACAATGAATGGTTGCGCAGCGCGTCATCGTCAAAATGATCCACCGCCTCATTCAAACAGTGGATGGCGCTACCAGCAACCAACCACTCCATTTCCTGCTGAATGAGGTCGATTTGTTCATCCCTTATCGACGTCAAACCTTGTGAGATGGCTGCTCGGCCCAATCGAAATGCATGAGCGATAGATGTCGCTGAATGAAGTAGGTTCTCTCGTTCTAAAGCTTCTTTCCCCCAGAACCGATGGGTCCCGTGTAAGGGGTAGTCTGTGGCTTCTGTAAAATACCCGTAGGCCTCATCCCAATGGTGTTCCATCACCGTATAGAATTTGCCATTCGCAGGATCAACGGCCACGGCATTGTCCACATTCATTTTCTCCGCGCCCAAATAGACCCTGGATAGGTTGTAATAAAAGCACGAGCCCATCAGCCCTTTCTCAATGAGTTGGGCCCACTCTTGTCCTTCTCCACTCTGGAGAAATTGCATGGTCGGGTTGGAAGTGGACTGCACCAATCCCGAAACACCAGGATTCCCATTGGTTTCTCCAACGCTTGTAGTTGCGCTGGCCTCTCCAATGCTTAAGAAGTATTGTTCGAATTGCGCTACAATGGTTGGGTCGCCTCCAGCCGTTTTGGATGCGAGATTCTTGGTGGAACCTGTCATGCCCAACTCTTCCGCATCATCCCATTCATAGCCATCATTGGAATACATGTCCAACAAGGTTTCTATTTCGAGAGCCATTCCTGCCGTATTAGCCGAGTGGATATAGGTCATCATCTCGGAGAGCATGTTTAGCCGCTGACGCTGTCCGGTGTAGTTGACTGTATTGTTCCCCTCGTTGTCGGTGAATTCATAGGTTGGCGGAGCCACAACCGCATAATGGCAAGAACCATTTTCCGTTTCGGCACGGTCATCAAAATTGGTCGCGAGCGGGTCGGTGCATCCTTCTCGATTGCACGATGAAAAAGCCAATAGACTGATTCCTATGGTGAAGTAGATGACGGGGCGGCCGAGGATGAACATATAAAAATGGAGGGGTTATCGAAGGTGCAAATCACCGATGAATAGGTCGCTTATTCAATCCCTTAAAAAGGCTATTTTGAATGAATCTAAATAAAGCCTTGAATCTTGACTGAAACCACATGGATTTGCGCTGGAGTTTGAGATGATGATGTGAATGACCCCTGTAGAAATCCCTATTTTTAGAAAAAAGAAAACCAATAATGGACCAACCTACGCGACCAACCATTGGCATTTTGGGTGGAATGAGCTCCGCCTCAACGGCCGATTATTACCGGCTGATCAATCAAAAAGTCAACGATCACCTTGGGGGCCATCATCACCCTGAATTGCTCGTTCTCAGTGTGGATTTTGGAATTGTGGAGGGGTTTGTCCGTTCGGGAGATTGGGAACAAGGGGGAGAGTTCTTGGCAGCCAAGGCCCAACAATTGGAACGTGCGGGTGCTTCTTGCATTTTCCTAGCAACCAACACCATGCACAAAGTTCGGCCAGCCATTGAATCGGCCATTTCCATCCCGTTCATCGACATCTTCGAGGTGGTTGCCCACGTCATCCAATCCAAGGGGATGAAAAAAGTGGGGATCCTGGGCACGTACCCGGTTATGAGTGATCCGTTTTTCGTGGAAGTGTTTGCCAAGTTGGGCATTGAGCTCGTGCCGCCTTCAGAAGAGTCTAAAAGAGAAATCAATCGGACGATTTTTGAAGAGTTGACCCATCAACGACTTCTCCCAAGCTCCAAGGCGTTTTTCATGGACGAAATCCAGCGCTTGAAGGATTATGGCGCGGAAGGGGTCATCCTCGGATGCACTGAAATCAAATTGCTTGTAAACCAGGATGACACTCCAAACATTCCTCTTTTCGATACCACAGAGCTGCATTGTGAGGTGGCGGCTCGGATGGCATGGTCGCCAATCGAATGATTCGCTTAACTTGGTGTCTTAAAAACGGACTCATGACCATCCGATTGATTGAAACAAAAAGTATCATGCGAAATGCAATGATTGTTGCCTTGCTTGGGCTATTCATGCCTGATGCAACGGCCCAAACATGTGTGGATTCAACCCTCATAAATCCATTGGCGATATGTCCTTTTATCTGGGCTCCCGTTTGTGGTTGCAATGGTGAAACATACAGCAATGATTGTGTGGCAGAAAATATGGGTGGAATGACATCTTGGGTTGAAGGGGAGTGTACAGGTACGAACTCGGATTGCATGGACCTCGGGGGCATTGATTTTGGCGCTTGCGATATGGTCATGGGCATCGCACTGATCAATGGAAGCTGCAGCTTTCTTTCTGGATGTGGATGGGAAGTGGATGAAGTGGATTACTCGGTCTATGCTTTTGAAACAGTTGAATCGTGTGTTTTTTCCTGTGATTCCCAAGATTGCACGGATCTCGCGTATACCGAAATGAATATGGGGTGCAATGATGTGTGGGATCCGGTCTGTGGGTGTGATGGCGAGACGTACAGCAATGCATGCTATGCGCTTTTCTTGGGAGGCGCCACGTCATGGACTCCGGGTGAATGCGAAGGTGGAGGGGATTGCATCGATCCTTCGCTTGCAGATCCCACGATCGATTGTAATATTTTCAATCCTTTTCCGGTTTGTGGTTGCGACAGCCTGACCCATTTCAACGAATGCGTTGTCACGTATGTAGATTGGGTTAGTTCGTACACGGAAGGTGCGTGTCCAGAGGATTGCTTCGATGCGGAGCGCGTTCAAGAAGATTTTCCGTGCCAAGAAATTGCAGCACCGGTTTGTGGTTGCGATAGCGTGACGTATGACAATCCATGCGAGGCTTGGTACATCGGAGGCTTGGCACAGTGGACTCCCGGTCCATGTGATACCAGTGAGCTCGATGAGATGAATGAATCGATTCCCTTGGTGCGAGCCGTCCCCAATCCAACGACAGGAAGTTTTGTTTTGTTCGGCGTGGATGCGAATCAAACGTGGGTTGTGTTCAACACCATGGGCGCCAAGGTGGCTGAGGGTGTAGGCCCGAATGTGGATGCCCATCTTGAATCAGGTTGGTATGTGATCCAAGTGGAGGGGTTTCGGTCGACTTCGGTTGTGGTCTACTGATCATTATTGGAGACTGCTCATGCAGGCCCCATGTATCTTGTGTTTTTCAATGCTTTCCAACTCTCATGGCTGAATTTCCTCCTTGTCCCGAATGCCGTTCCGAAATGACGTACCACGATGGCACCTTGATGAATTGCCCGGAATGTGATCATGAATGGAATCCAGAGGAGGATACCGAGTCTCAAGCCGAGGATCAATCGGTGCGGGATGTGAACGGAAACATCTTGGAAAACGGTGACAGTGTCGTGGTCATCAAAGACTTGCCGGTCAAAGGTGCCCCCAAGTCGGTCAAAGCCGGGACGAAGGTCAAGAACATTCGACTGGTCGATGGAGAACACGATATTTCGTGCAAAATTGACGGATTTGGAGCGATGGGATTGAAGTCCCAATTTGTTCGAAAGTCATAGCACATCAATGGGCGCTCCTGATTTTTTTCGCGAGCTCTTCCTCAATACATCAGATGCTGCTTGGACTTTTCTTCCCAACCAACTTGACTCGCATAGGCGACAAAATGGATTCTCAGGTCGGCTTGTGACGCGTAGTCAACAAAGAATATTTTCTTATCGGCTTGGCTGGCATAGTCCACAAAAAACCAGAGCCCCTCATTTCCTTTGGCCTGGCTGGCGTAGTCAATCTTAAATACGAGCAGGTCCGCCTGAGACGCGTGTTCCACCACAAATACCTTGACATCAGCCTGTGAAGCATAATCCACGCTGAAAATTTGCTGTGCTTCGCAAAAAATGGAAGGAACAATCAGCGCCAACAAGAAAGTCCACTTCTGCAGACTCATATGGACTAAGCCGATTGAAGACAGAAATTTCATATTGCTAGAAGAAGGATCAATGCTTGATGATTTGAGTTGCCCTTGTGGCTTCTCCAACTTGCATTTGAATCAAGTACAAACCGGATGGCCATTCAGATGAATTCAATCGTTCAGACTGGACTCCAGTGCCTCTTAACGGAAATGAAGCTTGATGAATTATAGCACCCTGTGAATCGTATACATCGCAAACAACGGCTTCTGAAGGAGTTGCCGATGACCAGCTGATGGTAAGGAAATCTGAGCATGGATTGGGATATGCTTGAAGCACCCACGAATTTTCGGCCGTTTCATTGACCGTTACGACCGTCGAGACATCCACATCCGTTGCTATTTCAGAATACGAGAAAGATCCATCGTAGGCAAAGAGCGTTTCGATGGGGTCGCCATTGTCGTCCAAGGACGTGAGGGCGCAAGAGCCAGAACCG
>JAPKCA010000144.1 GCA_028823145.1 Flavobacteriales bacterium | reverse complement strand
TCAAGGCGGCATGAACCCCGAAACCGAAACGGAAAAACTCCGCGCCGACTCACGCACTTATTTGCAATAAGTTCTATTAGAGACATTATTGGAATTCGCGACCCGAAAGATCTGAAGAGCAGCGAATAACGGATGATCTTACGGAGAAGGTGGATTTTTCCAACTTTTGCTGAGCACGGTGTGCATGGCCATTGAAACCGCCGCCTGCACGGGATCAATGACTGGAATTCCGGTTCTTGATTCCAAATCAGATCGGTGGGAAGCCATCCCGGCACAACCAAGAATGATGGTGTCGGCCTGATCGTCATCCCTCAACTGCTCCGCAACAGCACAAAGTTGCTCAAAAGTTTTCATGCCGCTCGCGCATTCCTCAACTGAAAGGTTGGCCGCGCGTTCCCTTGCGAGCCGTTCCATCACACCCATTTGCCTCAAGTACCGGAGATGACGACGGATGGAGCGTTCTTGCAGAGCAATGACACCAAACCGGTCACCCTGCGCCATTGCAGCCAAGACTCCGCATTCCTGAATTCCGAAAACGGGCTTGGCTGTTGCTTCCCGGCACACCTGCAATCCCGGATCAGAATAGCAAGCGATCACAAAGGCGTCCATATCCTGACGTTCAGAAACCATATTCCGCAAAGGCAGTGTCACTGATTCAACATCAGCCTGGCTTTCGATGCCGGACGGTCCTTGGGCCAGGCTCACACAAACTATTTCTGGACCATCTCGAAAATTGAACACCCGCAACTCCTGAGCCATGCCCTCGGTCACAGCCTCGTTTGAATTAGGGTTGATCACCAGTATTCGCGGTCTTTCAATCAGCATGGCTCGTATCCTTTACAGCAGATTTGCACCAAAATTTCGTAAAGGACTAAGCGGTGAAGAAGGAAGTGGTTCCAATCCAGGTTTGGCTGGGGTCCGTTTCAGGAACTCTCCTGCACCGCGATCCAATTTCAGCGTTTCCTCCTCAACCGCCACTCGTCCACGGATGATGACGATCCTAGGCCAACCCGTCACTTCCATTCCTTCGTAAGGAGTGTAGTCCATATTGTCATGGAGCATATCCTGCGTGATGGTTCGACCCCATTTGGGGTCCCAAATTGTGATGTCTGCATCACTTCCGATTGCGAGTGACCCCTTGCGCGGATGGAGTCCGTAGATCCTGGCTGCATTGGTAGAGGTCAGGGCTACAAATTCGTTTAGAGTCAGTCTGCCCTTCAGAACGCCCTCAGAGAACAGAAGCGGCATCCTCGTCTCTAGGCCCGGGACACCGTTTGCGATCTGCTTGAAACTCGGATTTGCACCGGCGTGGAACTTTCCGCTTTCATCAAAACGGTAGGGAGCGTGATCCGAGGAAAACACCTGGAAGGTGCCATTTCTTAATCCAAGCCAGATGGCCTCCTGTGCCGCCTTGTCGCGGGGAGGCGGTGAGCAACAATATTTTGCACCCTCCATTCCGTTTTTATTTAGATCTTCAGCGGTAAGAAAAAGGTACTGTGGACAGGTTTCGCCATAGATTGGCAATCCATTGTTGCGGGCCTCAAGTATGGCGCGGGCGGCTTCAGGTTCAGAGACATGGACGATCAACAAGGGTGCATCGACCAGACGGGCAAGGTCAATGGCGCGCCGTGAAGCTTCGCTTTCTGCAATTGGCGCGTGGCTGACTGCGTGGAACTTTGGCGCATGGTAGCCCCGTGTCAACAGACGCTCCGTGATCCAGGTGATCACCTCGTTGTTTTCAGCATGAACCATGGTCATTGCCCCGTTCTTACGGGCGAGTGCCAGGATGTCCAGCATCTCTCGATCATTTATCTTTAGCATCTCGTAGGTCATGTACACCTTGAAGGAGGTGTAGCCTTCCTTGATCAAGGCAGGCAGCTCCTCTTCAAGAACCTTTTCCGTGGGATCGGATATGATGAGATGCAGACCGTAGTCAATCACTGATTTGGTGCGCGCACGATCACGCGCAGTGTCAACGACCTCCCGGAGGCTTTGTCCACGGTGCTGCGCGGCGAAAGGCAAGAAAGTCGTGTTGCCCCCGAATGCGGCTGACACACTGCCCGAGTAGAAATCGTCGGCAGTCATGATCCGGGTTGACGACTCCTGTTCAATATGGCAGTGGGCGTCGATTCCACCGGGAAGGACCAACATTCCTTCAGCATCGATTACCCGCTCGGCATTGCCCAGGTTTTGCCCAAGTGCGATGATTTTTCCATCCTTGACAGCGATGTCCGCCTCAAAAGAGTCCACTGCCGTGTAAACCATCCCGTTCTTAATCAAAAGATCAAACTGGTTCATTTCCCTACTCCTGTTTTTTCTGATTGTTACCCCAGTTCCCTTAACCGACGGTCTAACCGTGCAATCAACTGAGACAGTTCCATATGATCCCTTTGGCTCAGGCTTGGTCCCGGGGCACGGGTTAGGGCACAGGCGATGACTCCACGCCGTCGCAGCACTTCCTTTCTGACTGCCAATCCAAACCCGGGTTGTTGTTCGTAGCGGACTAGTGGCAGGTAGGCATCGAACAGGTCTTCAGCCCGTTCTGCTTTACCACTAGCATGCAATGCCACCACTGCAACCAGCATTTCTGGATATGCAAACCCAGTCATAGCTCCATCAGCTCCACGCGCAAGCTCTTGTGGAAGGTATAAACCGCCATTGCCGGTCAATACCGAAACGCGCCGTAAATTTTGATATTTGGCAGTGTCTCGAACTTGTGTTAGTTTGCTAAGCCCCGGGCAATCCTCGTGCTTTAACATGACTAATTGGGGAAAATCCTTTACCAGTCGATTGAAGCATTCCACGGAAATATGCACTCCGGTTGACTGGGGATAATCCTGATAGCAAACTGGTACATCCGGACCAAGTGCATCGAACACCTGGGCAAAGTAGCCGTAAAGCTTATGATCCGTATTCAAGCCGGATATGGGAGCCACCATCACGCCGGCACAACCTGCGTCCATGCTGAAGCGGGCAAGGCGAACGAGGTTGGAGAGTCCTGCATCCGAAACGCCAACCACAACAGGAATTCGGTCATTAACACGTTGAATAACATGTTTGACAAAACTTTCTAACTCATTTGTGGAGAGTTTGGTTGCTTCCCCCATCATTCCGAGGATCGTCATGCCCGAAACTCCTTTTTCGAGATAAAACTCGATGAGCGAATCCACGCTATCAAAGTCAATTGATCCATCTTGTGTAAACGAGGTTGTAGTAATGATAAAAACTCCATGTGCTTGTTTGTCTAAAAACCTTGAATGTTTCATTTCCAGTTAATCAAGATAATATTTTTTTATTTAATTAGACGTTTTTGCGTAATTATTTACTGATGTGATGCGTAATTAAAGTGTGTTTTCCATGTAAATATAATATGAC
>JAPKCA010000143.1 GCA_028823145.1 Flavobacteriales bacterium | reverse complement strand
CGTTGGTGGAGAACACCATCGAACCGCTTGATTCTATCCTGACTCAGAAAAGGCAAGAGAGCTTGGTAACGTTGGTCATTGCATTCCATAGATGCAGTTGAGTCGTGAGTTCAAAAAAAAAGGCCCCACGGTAAACCGAGAGGCCTTTTCAATCATATAAAGAGTCAATTACATCTTCGAATTCAAGTCAGCACCTGCCTTGAATTTGATGACGTTCTTTGCCGCAATGGTAATTTCCATACCGGTCTGTGGGTTACGGCCCTTACGAGATGCGCGGTGAGTTACAGAGAATGAACCGAATCCTACGAGAGAAACACGGTCACCTTTGCTCAACGCTCCTGAAGTTGCTCCAACGAATGCGTCCAATGCACGCTTCGCATCTGCTTTTGAGATGCCGGCTCCAGAGGCCATTGCATCTACCAATTCTGCTTTGTTCATGGTATTTTGGTTTAAGAATGAATTTTCAACTTCGCCAAATATATAGGTGAGAATCTACTGATAGCAAGGGATGTGGGCGTATTAGGCCCATTTCGTTGATAAACGTTGGCGAAATGTTGAAAACGACGAGTAAAACGACGATTTTTTCACTGAATAATGAAGGATAAAGAGTTTTAGGAACCCAAAAAAGTCTGCTTTTCACGCCATTTCCAGATTCCAACCGTCACCAATGGGACAAATAACGCCTCGGGTCCAGAGGTGCCGAGGATGTACCATTGTCCTGCTGAAATGACAAAAGAACCACCGCAAACGACCCAAACAAGGATGTCCAAAAAGGAGGAATCGCGTTCTGGTTTTTTTGACCATTGAACTGCGGCAAATGTTGTTGCCACGGCTGCTAATCCAGAAAACCAAGCCACAGCATCCCATTGCTGTGCCCATTTCCATATGCTGATGAGAATCAGGACGCTAAGAGCGCCATGAACAAAATGAAGAGGAATACGCATCTTTCAAAGGTAAGTGCCGGTACTTTTGTATACATGAATTCAACCCCCATTCGTTCCTTTCAGCGATACAGTCCAGAGATTAGATTCGCTGACATCGATGCCGTCGGCATGGTCAACAATGCGGTCTTTCTCACATATTTTGAACAGAGCAGGATTCACTTTTTTCAAGGCATTGCAAATAAGAGTTGGAACTGGAACGATGCAGGGATGGTTGTGGCGCGCCATGAGATCAACTACATGCTTCCGGTGAAGATGAATGATGAAATGGAGATTTGGACTTGGATGGAGTCCATAGGAAGTAAAAGCCTGAATGCTGAATACGAGGTTCGAGTGAAGCATAAAGGTCAATGGCATGTTGCAGCGAAGGCCAAATCTGTTCTTGTTGCATTCGACCATGTCAATGGTCAATCGATTCCTTGGCCTAAGTTGTGGGTTCATTCACTGGAAGATGTTGGTTTTGGTCGTCCAGAAGGTTTGGCTGTAGATTGACCATTTAGCTCAGTGTTCGGGGATGAACTGAACAGCAACAAGGATGTCAACAATAAATCTCGTGATGTTGAGAAAATTCGATGCAACGAATTCCTTTTGAAAGGAGCAAATCATCTTACTTGCGTTAAAATTTGAAGAATCTCGTTCGAGTTTAAACCAACACAAAAGCTTAAGTCCCATGAAAAATTTCTTTTTATCGTTGTTTTTCCTAAGTATCTCCTCCTTATTGGTGGCGCAAATTGCGGTCACTTTGCAGGTTGATATGTCGAATGAAACCGTATCTGCTGATGGCGTGCATGTGGCAGGAAGCTTTCAAAGTTGGGATCCCGCAGCAACGCCCATGACCGATGATGACATGGACAATGTGTATGAAGTGGTGTTGGATTTGGCGGCGGGCATGCATGAGTTTAAATTCATCAACGGAGCTGGCTGGGATTATGCGGAAGATGTCCCTCCAACGTGTCAAGTCGAAGTGCTCGGTAACGATAATCGATTTTTGATTTTATCAGAAACAGATACCGAAGCATCGGTTCATGTTTGTTTCGAGAGTTGTGCCGCATGTGGCATGAGTGCCGTTCGTTTTCGGGTGGATATGAACTTGGAGAGCGCTGTTTCTCCAAATGGTGTGCACGTAGCTGGAAACTTCCAAGGATGGGATCCTGCGACCACCTCTTTAACGGATGACAATGATGATGGTATATGGGAAGCGATTGTGCCATTGGATACTGCTGGTTTAGAGGGGGTTTTGAACTTTAAATTCGTCAATGGAAATGCATGGACAAACCCGAATGAGAATATCACAGATGAAGCGTGCTCGGATGGCTTTGGAAATCGTGTGCTCACCATTTCGGATCAGAACATGGTCTTGTTTGGGGATGTTGCGACAGGTGGAGCTCCATGTTACAATGCTTGTGGCACGTGCTCGACACCAACAGAAGTGACCTTCCGTGTTGACATGACGACGCAAGAGACGGTCTCAGTTAACGGGGTGCATGTTGCGGGTTCATTCCAGGGATGGTCTGCCAATGCAACTCCATTGAATGATGATGACGGTGATGGTATTTGGGAAGTCACCCTTGGAATCGCTGCGTCTGACATTCAGTTCAAGTTCATCAATGGAAATGATTGGAGTGGCAACGGAGACGGCAATGTGGACAACGAACTCATCGTAGGAGATTGTGCGGCGGAAGGTTCAGACAACCGAGCACTAACGGTCGGTGAAGAAGCCATTGTCTACGAAGTTTGCTACAATTCATGCGAGTCTGGATGTGTGGAAAATCCCGACCCAGCGGATGTGACTTTCCGGGTGGAGATGACGGAAGAGGAGGTAAGTGCCTCCGGGGTTTGGGTGATTGGCAATTTCACGAGCCCAAATTGGCAGATGGGAGCACTTCAGATGACGGATGATGATGTCAATGGAGTGTATGAAATAACCGTGAACGTCAGCGGAGGAACAACGATTCTTTACAAGTTTGTCAATGGAGACCCATCAACGGGAGATAATGGTGTGGACTATACGGAAGAGTCGGGAATTCAATTGGATGTTGACAACAATGAAATCACCAATTTTGAAGTAGACGGCTGTGGATTGGCTAACGGGTTTGGAGCATATAATCGGATCCATGAACGTGATGGAACGCCTGAAATTTTAGAAGCTGTTTGCTTCAATAAGTGCTCAACTTGTGTTGTGTCAGTGATAGAGCAGACAGGCTTAGTTGTTGCGGCATATCCAAACCCTTTTAATGAAACCTTGACCGTTCAATTCGATTCTCAAAATGAGGTGAATCTCATTCGAGTTTTGGATGTCTCAGGACGTGAAGTGAAATCACTTCAAATCAACGCTGGAACACAACAGCTTGAGCTGAATACATCTTCATGGAGATCTGGCATGTACACCTTGGACATACGCGGGGAGAGAATGTCATCCAGTGTTTTGCTGATTAAACAGTAATTCAACAGGAAATGAAAAAATATTTTGGTGGGTTACTAAGG
>JAPKCA010000142.1 GCA_028823145.1 Flavobacteriales bacterium | reverse complement strand
AATACGAGGAAATGTTGAAGAAAGTAGAGGATTCGAACCAATCGTTTGATTGAAGAATTGCAAGCGCTGAAATTATGTTTTAGATTGCAAATCAGTGGTTTATAATTTAATGCTGTCCATGCCCCTGAACAAGCCCATTGAGAAAAGGTATTTTTCAATCACAGAAGTCGCCAAGAGACTGAAGGTGAACGCATCTCAGTTGCGTTATTGGGAAAAAGAGTTTCACCAACTCAAACCGCGCACCAATGCTCGGGGGAAGCGATTTTATACAGAATCGGACGTCCAAATCATCGAGCAAGTTCGTTGGCTGGTAAAGAACCAAGGTTTCACCATTGAGGGCGCTAGGAAAGCGATGAGGAAGCGGGGGGAAGTCAGACAAATGATGGAGTCCGATGCTCCGGAAACGGAGGTTGTCGAACACAATGATGCCAAGAGGGACGAATTATTGAATCGATTGAAAAAGGTGAGAGAGCAGCTACTTCAGCTGCAGTCGGCTCAGTCCTGAACAGTATTTCCTGACCAATAAGCGTCTTTTTGTAGGAATTGCTTCACATAGTCTTCAATGGCCTCCTCGAGCGTGTGAAATGGCCGTTCATAACCGATGCTTTTCAATTTACTCATGTCCGCTTCGGTGAAATACTGATAGGTGTCTCGGATGTCTTTAGGTGTGTCGATAAAGCTGATGTTCGGCTCTGTGTCCATGGATCGAAAGGTTGCCTTCGCCAAATCCAAAAAAGTCCGAGCCTGACCTGTCCCTAAATTGTATAAACCGTTCGAAGTGCTTTTTCGATGATGCATCAAAAAGAAACAGACCTCGGTTAAATCCTTGACATAAATGAAATCACGGGTTTGTCCGCCATCTGAATAATCCTCTCGATGGGAGCGAAAAAGTTTCATGGCTCCCGTGGCTTGCACTTGGCGAAAGGTGTGCAAAACCACACTGGCCATGCGCCCTTTGTGGAATTCATTGGGGCCAAAAACATTGAAGAATTTGAGTCCTGCCCAAAAATACGGGGCATGACCTGCGTCTACTTGGTCCAATGCCCAGCAGTCGAAATTATTTTTGGATTCCCCATAGGGATTTAGCGGTTTCAAAGAGCGCACAAGAGCGTGATCATCCTTGTACCCATGTTCCCCGCCGCCATAGGTTGCCGCAGAAGAGGCATATACAAGTGGCAAGCCATACTTGACACAACTATTCCAAACAGCTTGACTGTAGTTGAAGTTGAGTTGGTTGAAAATACTTCGGTCCTGTTCAGTGGTATCTGTGCGGGCCCCTAAATGAAAAATGAATTGAACCTGTGATTCATTTTCATCGAGCCAATCCAAGAACACATCACGTTCCACTCGCTGCGTACACTTCAAACCCGAATGATTCGCAGCTTTGTCTTCACGGGAAAAATCATCGACCAATACGAGGTCGAAAAAACGGGCTTCGTTGAGCCTTGCGGCCAAAGCGCTTCCAATAAATCCTGCGGCTCCCGTAATGACGATCATAGTGCAAAGGTAAGAAACGACCATCGCGTATCTTTGCTGCGTATACCACGATGAAACAAGTATCCATCACGCGCCGTGCGCGCTTCAATGCGGCCCACAAACTTTGGAATGAAGCTTGGGATGAGGCGAAGAATTACGAAGTTTTCGGCAAATGTGCGCATCCCAATTGGCATGGGCATAATTATGAATTGCACGTAAGGGTTCGCGGTGTGATTGACGAGTCCACGGGCTATTTCATCAATTTCACTGACCTCAAAGCGATTATTAAGGAGTATGTGGAAGAGCCTTTGGATCACCGCAATTTGAACATTGATGTTCCTTGGCTTCAAGGCAAACAGACTTCGGTGGAGAATTTGGTCATCGGTATTTGGGAGCAGATTGAACCGATCATCGCTTCGAAGGGTTGTACCCTCGATCGGCTTCGACTGTTCGAAACCGAAAACAACTACGCCGATTATAGCGGCGAATCGTAATGGCCATCTACGAAAAAAAAGAATCGTGGGACGAAAAGTCCATCGACCAGCTCGCCGCATATTATCGGTCGATGCTCGATATTGTGGGAGAAGACCCCACGCGAGAAGGGCTGGCAAGAACTCCAGAACGTGCTGCCAAGGCGCTAGCAGTCTTGACTTCAGGCATGGGGGTGGATGCAGCCGAGATCCTTAAGAGTGCGATGTTTACGGAACCAAGCGACGAGATGGTTCTGGTTCGAGACATTGAGGTTTACAGTTTGTGCGAGCATCATCTCTTGCCATTTTTTGGAAAAGCACATGTCGCCTATATCCCAAATGGGAAAATCGTAGGCTTGAGTAAAATCCCTCGCATCGTTGATGCTTTTTCGAGGCGTTTGCAAGTCCAAGAACGTCTTACAGAACAGGTCCGGAATTGTATGCAGGAGACGTTGGGTGCCAAAGGGGTGGCGGTGGTGATTGAAGCCCGTCACTTGTGCATGCAAATGCGGGGAGTGGAGAAGCAAAACTCCATCACCACAACGAGTGCTTTTACCGGATTGTTTTTGACGGACCCTAAGACCCGCAAAGAGTTTATGCAGCTCGCAATCGGTTCGGGGCACGGTCGATCTTGATTCCGAGTTTCTGCATTTTTTGGCGAACTGCCATGGTCACAATTGAATCAGTCTTTTGCAACTTAGCCCCATGAACGAATATCAGTCCCCACGGATTCTTGATGACGCATTGATTCAGGATGATTCAACCATCACGCGATTTATTTCCAATGTATTCAGCTGGATGGTTGCTGGTTTGGTTGTGACCGGATCGGCGGCTTATTATGTGGCCTCTTCGGGTTTGGTTGGTCAGTTGTACAATATGGAAACAGGTGGGATGAGCGCTCTCGGTTGGGGGGTTATGTTGGCCCCATTTGGTTTCATTATTGCGATGAGAATGGGCTATCAGAAGTGGTCGGCCACATCATTGATTCTGCTGTTTTTGGCATTTAGCGGGGTTATGGGCATGTCCTTGAGTAGCATTTTCCTGGTCTATACGATGTCAAGTATTAGCCAAGTTTTTATGATAACCGCGGTGACTTTTGGTGTGATGGCCGTGGTTGGGTATACAACCAAGACGGATTTGACACGGTTTGGGAGTTTGTTGATGATGGCGCTGATTGGGATCATCATTGCGAGCGTGGTAAATTTCTTCATCGGCTCATCCGGGCTTGATTACATCATCAGCATTGGGGGGGTATTGATCTTTACGGGCTTGATCGCATACGATACTCAAAAGCTCAAGCGCATTGGAGCAGGGGTTGACAACGGATCGGAATCTGCGACTAAATTGGCCATCCTTGGAGCGACAAGTTTGTACTTGGACTTCATCAATTTGTTCTTGTTTCTCCTTCGGTTATTGGGACGAAGAAACTGAGCAAATTGGACATAAAAAAAGCCCTCGGTTGGAGGGCTTTTTTTTATGCTTCAGTTTTTTCG
>JAPKCA010000047.1 GCA_028823145.1 Flavobacteriales bacterium | reverse complement strand
CAATTCTTCAGTGGCAAGGAAAAAACACAAGACGTCTTCTTTCACATCTTCAACCACCTTCATCAAACTGGAAAACAGATTGTTCTAACGAGCGACAAACCACCAGTAGAAATGCAAGGAATGGAGCAAAGGCTATTGAGTCGTTTCAAATGGGGTCTTAGCGCCGACCTACAGGTCCCCGCACTTGAAACCCGCATGGCCATCCTAGAGAAGATGATGTATGCCGATGGCATCGAACTTCCTCGTGAGGTTATAGAGTATTTGGCCTACAGCATCACATCCAACGTTAGAGAACTGGAAGGCGCATTGATTTCATTGATTGCGCAAAGCAGTCTAAACAAGAAGTCGATCACCCTGGAGCTGGCGAAGCAAATGATTGACAAGTTTGTCAAAAACACAGCCAGGGAAGTAAGCATCGATTACATCCAGAAAGTTGTTTGTGATTATTTCGATTTGCCCTTGGAACTGCTCAAGTCGAAAACGAGAAAACGAGAAATTGTACAAGCACGACAAATCGCGATGTACTTCTCCAAGAAGATGACCAAAAGTTCTTTGGCCAACATCGGACTCCACTGTGGTGGAAAAGATCATGCTACAGTCTTGCACGCTTGCCGTACCGTCAACAATTTGCAAGAAACGGACAAGCACTTCCGAAAGTATTTGGATGACCTAGAAAAGAAGCTAGCCATCCATTGATTGCTGTATGAAACATGTTTTGGTGGTTTGCTTGGGAAACATTTGCCGTTCTCCTATTGGTGAGGGATTGATTCGTCACCATGCCGGCATCGCCGGATTGAGTCTTCAGGTGGATTCAGCAGGAACATCAGGATTGCACGCTCATGAGCCTCCAGATATTCGTTCTCAAGAAGTGATGCTACAACACAAGCTTGATATCGGAAATCAACGTTCGAGACAGTTGACCACACATGACTTAAATCGTTTTGACGTCATCCTCGTCATGGATCATGAAAACCTAAAAGAAGCCCAGGCCCTGGGGAATGGAGACGCAGATATTGAACTGTTTGTTACCGGCCAAAATGTACCCGATCCATACTACGGAGGAGAACAAGGCTTCAAGCAGGTATACGAGATGTTGGACCGAGCAGCTGCAGAATGGGTCTCCTCATGGTCGAGATCGCAACACGCCAACACATGAGAACGCTTCACCTTATTCCCAATACGTTAGGGAGCCGGACTCCCCATCTTCATTTGTCCCAGGGTGCCATCGATGCATTGCAGAAATGCAACCGGATGATTGTAGAAAGTGACGGCCCAGCCCGAAGATTGCTGAAAGACACCTTTCCAGAAGAAAATCCGAGGACCAAAGAATCATTCTTGCTGAATGAGCATTCAGACGCCCAGGATTTGGTGGAATTGATTCAGTGGTTCAGAGCTGATGATGATATCGCGCTCCTTTCAGACGCTGGATGTCCTGGCGTAGCGGACCCCGGAGCTCCCGCGGTGCGGATCGCCCATAACGCGGGATGGCGCGTCATTCCCTACATTGGACCTAGTTCAATTCTGCTAGCTTTGATGGCATCTGGGATGAACGGGCAACAATTTGCTTTCAAAGGCTACCTGCCTCGAGATCAATCGCGTCGAGATCATTTGTGGCGCGAAATGCGGGAAGGCCTTCAGAAGCGAAAGGAAACGCAGATTTTCATGGAGCCCCCTTACCGAAACTTACAGGCATTTGAAGAATGTTTGAAACGCCTTTCGGATGACCAGCAATTGTGCGTTGCTGTTGAATTGACATTGGAGAATGAGTTCCTTCGCTCCATGAGCATCGCTGATTGGAAAAAAGAGCCCGTGCCTGATTTGCATAAGAAGCCCTGCCTTTTCTTATTGGGACATTAAACTTCCTCGACGCGCTGGATTTCCCATTGGAAGCCGACCACATCCCCCGCCTCAATTCCCGCTTGCAATAACCCTGATGATCCGAAAGCGAAGCTCACGGGACACCAGCACTCCCATCGAGACAAGTTCGGACGTGAAACCATCAAGTCTTCAAGCAAAGGCAAGCACTGTCCCTCAGCACCCCAGACAAAGGACCATTCATTCCAGCCCAAATCAACGGGCTCATTCACATCATCTTTGACCACCATCGTTCGCATCCGAATTTTCACCGATTCTCCGATACGCAAATTTCTCGATGGCAGTTTCATGGGTTGATCTGCCCAAGCGAGGAAAGGAGCTCCGACGAGTTCTGGGCTTTTCAACCAAGCTGGATCAGGTTGGAAATTGCCACTCTCAAAATCAGCGATCATCTTCATCCACGCAGAATCAGCCCCCTTTGAAGGCATGGCTCGTATTTGCAACCAAATCATGGCATCTTGGGGAACATGGGGAGGCTGACCCGTTAGACCCCACGCCAAGTGCGGAGGCAACAGGCACTCCACGCTGTCTCCGGCTGAAATCATAGATGCAATGTCATGGAACCCCGAAGGCCAAATTGAAAATTCACGATGAAAGATCAGCGGATTATTGGAACGCCATTCCATGATGGTGGTAGAGTCAATCAAAGCAACACGCACATTCCAAAAAACACTGTCGCGCAATGAATTGGAAGAAGCACCTGTTTTCTCTCGATAAACGATTTTCAGCCCACTCGGCACATCAACAAAGCTTGAGTCAGAATTCCAATCCCATTGAACGATGAGAGAGTCAGCAAGTGCTTTTTGAGTCTTCGCCTTTTGTGCATTGAGCTGCACCAAGTCTTCCATGGACACCGGTTGAGATTCAAAATCGAGCGAATCACGTTGATCACATCCGATAAGTCCAAGAATCAAGCAAGCGATCACCATGACCGTCGACACGGCCCAGCCTAACAAACGATTCATCATGAAAACCACGATGGAATCAATGACTCAACAAGCTTAACCGCATCCAACATGCTACCGTTTTCTATGACACCTCCAGCTGCGTTGTGGTGACCTCCACCATGAAAGTGAGCTGCAGAAATGTCCCGTACACTTAGCTCACCTTTGGAGCGCAAGCTCATTTTGATCCGGCCATCATCCGCCTCTTTCATGAAAATAGCCATGCGAATTCCTTCAATGCTGAGTGCTTGATTGACCAATCCTTCTGTATCGCCTGATTGGTAATCAAACCGAAGCAATTCCTCGGCATCCAACGCGACCACGGCCACTCCATACTCCGGCCACAACTTCAACTTTTCACTCATCGCATAGCCATTCAATTGGATTTTGGCCACTCGGTTGCTGTCGTACACCAATTCATGAATCAACGAATGATCCACACCGCAATCCAACAAAAACGCCAAGATTCGATGTGTATCACTCGTCACCGAATTGAATCGAAATGAGCCTGTATCCGTCATCATGCCCGCGTAAACACATGCGGCAGTCTCTTGCGACACATTTTCCAACTGACCCCAAGCTTCAATGAGGCCATAAATCATTTCACAGGTAGACCCACATGTAGGATCAGACAGCAGCACATCGGCAAATGACTCGGGAAATTGGTGGTGGTCAACCACAATCTTAAATGCTTGGCTCGCTCGAATAGCATCCTCCATCATTCCTACACGAGACGGACCATTGAAGTCCAAACACCACACTACATCTGCCGTTTCAATCAACTTCTCCACTTGCTGAGGATGCCGGTCGTGAAACAGCACTTTCTCAAACCCATTCATCCAATTTAAGAAATGAGGAGAGCCATCGGGCAAAGCAACCGTCGCTTGAATCCCCAAAGCGTCTAAGTGATTCCATAAGGCGAGAGTAGACCCAACAGCATCCCCGTCAGGCGAGCGATGTGCTACAATGACAATCCTTTGAGCATTGTTCGTCTTTTCCCAACACCGACTTGTCGTCTCCTCATCCATCACCTTCGACCCTATTTTTTGCATCTTTTCTTGATTGGACATGACCCGCAAGTTACCACGGGCTAATTTTGTTCCATGTCACTACCCCATGTCATTCTTACTTGGATACCGCTTTTTCTACTCGGACTTCCAACGACGGAGCCTCCAGCGCATGATTTCCACTACTCTCGTTCGGAAGTAAACTGGAATGAAACTGCACACACTTGGCAAGTCGTCGTGCGGGTGTTTACGGATGATTTAGAGTCTGCCATAGACAAAATTAGTCCAGACACTTCACCTTTAAACCTGGGCGACAAAAAGGAAAGAAACGACGCCAACACCTTGATCGTGGACTATTTTAATGCGGCATTTCAAGGAAACGCCATTGGAACCACTAAAAATGATCTCCAATGGTCATGGGTGGGCAAAGAAGTCGATTTCGACTTGACTTACCTCTATTTTGAATCTCAACCATTGCCCGACCATCATATCATATCCCTGACATCAACACTCTTTCACGAGTTATTTGAAGACCAGGTCAATGAGGTCGCATTTCAAGCAAAAGAAAAATCTCTGCGCGAATGGCTCACGTTGGAGGCGCCTCAAACAGCATTTTCATTTTAGTCAACATGCTGAAAAAGGACAAGGTCAAATTAATCATGGAGACTCTCGAGGAGCTCTACCCCGAGACACCCATCCCCTTGGACCATTCGGACCCTTATACCCTGCTCGTTGCCGTATTGTTATCGGCTCAATGCACGGACAAACGAGTTAATCTTGTCACCCCCGATCTTTTTCAACTGGCCAACAACCCCGGGGACATGTCGAGAGCTTCCATCGCAGACATCCAAGCCATTATCAGACCTTGCGGGTTATCACCCGCCAAATCCAAGAACATTCACCGGTTATCGGAATTGTTAATGGAAAAGCATGGAGGAGTCGTCCCTGCATCGTTTGAAGCGCTGGAAGCGCTGCCTGGAGTCGGGCACAAGACAGCATCGGTCGTCATGGCACAGGCCTTTGGAGTTGCCGCCTTTCCCGTGGACACACACATCCACCGACTGTTGTTTCGATGGGGATTGTCCAATGGCAAGAATGTGGAACAAACGGAGCGAGATGCCAAGCGATTGTTTCCCCGAGAAAAATGGAACGCGCTGCACCTTCAAATCATATTCTATGCAAGAGAATGTAGTCCTGCACGTGGACTTCAATGGGAAAAGGACATCCTGCTGCAAACATGTGGTCGTTCTTCTGAAGTAAAAAAATGGCAACCATGTTGATTCAACTTCCACGAAGCTTGTCCATCTGGGAAAGAATTGGAAAGCAGTTGAGACACGCTGCACAATGGATCCATTTGATGATTCGAAACCGAGGAATTCCTCCTGCTTTTATTGTTTGGCCCGAACTGCCTTCTAGGCGTTCCACTCTTTACAAAATATGCAGAGAATTGGGCTGGGAATTGACCAATCAACCTAGGAGAAAGGTTGCAGGGATCATGCGGTTTGAGGATGTTACAGAAAAGTCCAGCGCGCTGGATGGTTGGTTGAGCCAAACCGGTTGTGCCATTTGGAACGAACAATGCACAGACATCCGCAAACAGACGCTAGAACTTCACCACCATAGAGCATTCGGTTACGGCATGGCGATAGACCCCGTATCACACCGTGGACCGCTGGTCGAGAAAAGTGACGAAAATGCAAAGCACGACGGACACATTTTGGATGGTCCGATGGACCAGGCTGCCATCGATTCATCCAACGTTTATCAGCGCGTTATTCGGAATCAGGATGAAGCCGGACGTTGGTTGGACTTGAGATTGGTTTGGATTCGGAGAGAAACGCCATTGGTCTACCTCAAATTCAAAAATGAATCCGAACGGTTCACCAACTTGACACATTCGGTATCCATAGCCGATACGAGCGCTTGCTTTTCAAATGAAGAGCTCATGCGTGTAAACGAACTCATGCGACTTCACGGGGTCGATAGCGCAGAATTAGATATTTTGCGGGATGCCGACAGCGGCCAAATATTCGTTGTGGACATCAACCCCACTCCCTGGGGGCCACCGGCCCATCTCGATCGAGAATCGTCCCAAAAAGCCATTCAAATGTGCGCCCAGGTTTTCAGAAAAGCTTGGGAAGAGTCCAAACGACAACCTTCCCAACTCTAATTCCTCCTTATTCGTTTGCTTCGGGAGCAAATTTACCAATGACCTCCATGCTCACTCCGGTGTTCGAGAATCCCCCATCATGGAATAAATTCTGCATGGTCACATACCGAGTCAAATCACTGAACAGCGAAACACAGTAGTCTGCGCAAGCTTTGCCATCAGCATTCCCCAATGGACTCATGGATTCACTGTAGGAAATGAATTCATCAAATCCTTTCACACCACTACCTGCAGTGGTGACCGTCGGGCTTTGGCTAACCGTATTGATCCGCACTTTATGGGCCACACCGTAATGGTACCCGAAACTGCGTGTGATGCTTTCCAAAAGGCTTTTCGCGTCAGCCATATCTCCGTAATCTGGGAAAATCCGTTGGGCTGCGATGTACGTCAAGGCTACCACACTGCCCCATTCATTCAGCGCATCTTTTTTCATGGCAATGGCCAATGTCTTGTGCAAGCTAATCGCTGAAACATCCAACGTGGTTTGCAACCAATTGTAGTTGAGGTCTGTATAATGCTTCCCTTTCCGAACGTTTGGACTCATCCCAATGGAGTGGAGAACAAAATCGATTTTGCCTCCAAAATGCTCCATGGCTCCATCAAACAAAGCCGTCAAATCTTCTACGCTTGTCGCATCAGCTGGAATTACAGGAGCTCCTCCAACTAGTTTAGCCAATTCATGAATCTCCCCCATTCTCATAGCTACTGGGGCATTGGTCAAAACCAACTCAGCACCTTGCGCATGCGCTTGTAAAGCCGTTTTCCAAGCAATGGATTGGTCATTTAGCGCACCGAAGATGATGCCTTTTTTTCCTTTCAATAGATTCTCAGCCATGGTCCTAGTAGTTGCAAATATCCCGCAAACGTATGGTAGATTTTTGAATCCCCCACTCCTTTGAAGCGGCTATTCGTCGGGAATAATTTTCCCAGGATTCAATATCCCGTTAGGGTCAAACGCCGTTTTTACATCGCGCATCAATTGCAAATGCCTTTCTGAGAAAACGACATCCATGTAGGAGCGCTGTACATAGCCAATTCCATGCTCACCGCTAAGGGTTCCCCCCATGACTACCACAGCTTCGAAAAGAGACCGAATGGCCACAGGCAATTCATTCGTCCAAGCATCTTCAGATAAATCTCCACGCAATATGTTCACATGCAAATTCCCATCTCCAGCATGTCCATAGCATACAGATTCGAATCCAAATTGAGCACCGATGGCCTTCACCTTGTCAAGGAGATCTGGCAAAAGTGCACGGGGAACAACGGTATCCTCTTCTTTATAAATGCTCGATGCCTTTACCGCCTCACCCACTCGCCTGCGCAAAAACCACAAACGGTCTTTCGAAGCTTCATCATCCGCAAAAAGCGGCTCTCCTGCTCCCAGCGATTCCAAAACTGGCAAGATCGCTTCCACTTGGGGCATGATATCTTCAGCACGAAAAGCATCGACCTCAATCAACAAATGCGCCTCGGTGGAAGCATCCAATTTCAAACTATAATCCTCCGTAAACGTTTGCGCCAATTCAATAGCCGCGCGCTCCATGAACTCCAGTGCTGACGGCTGAACCCCCGCCTGAAAAATGGCAGCCACCGCTTGACACGCGTCCCTAGCGCTATTAAATGGAACCAACATCAAAGCCTGATGAGTAGGAAGAGGCATCAATTTCAAGGTGGCCTCCGTAACGATTCCCAAGGTTCCTTCACTTCCAACGAGCAATTGGGTTAAATTATATCCTGTACTGTTTTTCAGCGTATTCGCTCCGGTTTTGATAACGGATCCATCTGCTAGCACCACCTCCAAATTCAACACCCAATCTTTTGTTACGCCGTATTTCACAGCCCGAGGCCCCCCACTGTTTTCCGCAATGTTTCCTCCAATTGTACATGTACCACGTGACGCAGGGTCTACGGCATAGAACAATCCCACTTGGGCAACTTCCTCTTGAAGGGTTTGCACAATGACACCCGGCTGTACGCGTACTTGATGATTGTCACGATCGATTTCCAAAATGGAATTCATCCGCCTCATGCTCAAGGCTATGCCACCTTCTACAGCCAAAGCACCCCCACTCAGTCCTGTTCGAGCCCCGGAGGCCGTAACAGGTGCTTTGTGCAGATTAGCCCATTTCAATAATGCCGCCACTTCGAACGTGTTTGCTGGTTCGACGACCACTTCTGGCTCATATCTCAGATCTTCCGTTTCATCCCTAGACTCCCGGTCAATCAAATCTGGAGCTGTTGAAATACGACAACCCTCAGGCATCGCCAAAATCAAATCATCTATCCAATCAGTTTGCATGGCTCAAACATAATTCAGATCAACGAATTGAATAAAAGGAATATACCCTTCCTATCTTGCGAGTAATCAAATTGCAGACCATGACCAAGACGAATCCACAACCGCGTGCCTGGAGCAAGCTCATCCCATTGATTGTATTTTGCTATTTCACTTTAGACATAGCCTCCCAAACATCAGATTATCAACAATTTAATAACGAATCGATTTGGTACAGCGGGACTTTCCGTGGCGAACGGGTAGGCGGCATCCGTTCAATGAATGACGGCAAGCACTACACCAGTTTGGAGCGCCTCGAGTCAGGAAGTGCTATCGTCAAATATTCGTACAAAACAGGGTTGGCAACGGATACCCTCGCCACGAGCAAATCGGTCTTTGAGGATGCGAGCAAAGGATTTGATGGCTATGAATTTTCAGCTGATGAATCGATGTTGATGCTGACAACAGAATCAGAAGGCATCTACCGCCATTCTTATTTAGCGAATTATTATGTGTTTGACATTCAGAAGGCATCGACCAAACCACTGACCAATTTTGAACAGGGAAAGCAACGATTGGCCGCGTTTTCGCCAAGTGCGAATGAAGTGGCCTTTGTTCGGGATAACAACATCTTTATCGCTAACATCACATCAAGCGAGGAGATTCAGGTAACCACAGACGGTGAATTCAACTCCATCATCAATGGAGCAGCAGATTGGGTCTATGAAGAAGAATTTGGCGATGACAATGGAATCTTTTGGTCGCCAGATGGAGCATTCCTCGCCTATTACCGTTTCGACGAATCAGCTGTCAGAGAATTCAGCATGCCGGTATACGGTTCATTGTATCCCGACCCCTATACCTTCAAATACCCCAAGGCTGGAGAAGATAATTCTAAGGTATCGATTTTCGTCTACGAGGTCTCTAAAAATCGGTCCACTCCTGTGCTCCATCCAAAATCCGAATACATTCCACGTATCAAGTGGGGCTCGAGCAACAAGCAGTTGATCCTCATGACCATGAACCGCCACCAGAGCATCCTGTCCATCATGATGGGAGACTGTGAGAACATCGGCATCGCTGGGCTCGTGACTCGAAAAATATGGACGGAACAATCGGCCACTTACATCGACCTCAATGATGACATCCGCTTTTTAAAGAATGGCAAATCATTCGTGATGACGAGTGAGCGCGACGGGTACAACCACTTGTATCTCTTCTCTACAGATATCACGAAAGAGGCGAAGCAATTGACACAGGGCGACTGGGACATTCTTGAGATCTATGGAATGGACCAAAAACGACAAGAAGTCTATTTCAGCTGCTCTAAGAAGGGAGCCACCCAAACTCACCTTGGGAGGGTCTCACTCGATGGAATTATGGCCATCCTGCAGGAGGAGAATGGAACACACAGTGCGGCCTTTTCCAAGACTTTTGATTACTACATCCACAACCACCACGACGCCAACACCCCTTCCGTTTACACATTGCGCAACCGTTCTGGACGAATTGTCCGAGAGCTAAAGGACAATGCTGGGCTCGTGCAATTGATGCAAGACTACAATGCACAACCCAAGGAGTTTTTTACATTTCAAAATGATGCCGGTATTGATTTGAATTGCTGGATGATCAAGCCACCTCAATTCAATCCTGAAGAAAAGTATCCCGTCTATGTTGCAATTTACGGCGGGCCTGGAGTCAATACAGTCGAAGACAGTTGGGGAGGAACATCCTATTACTGGCACCAACTACTAGCTCAGCAGGGATATATTGTCGTGAGCTGTGACCCGAGAGGCACCCCTAAGAGAGGCAGAGAGTTCAAGCACAGCACGTACAAAGAATTGGGCAAGTTGGAAACGGAGGATTTCATTGACTTTGGCGAGCATCTACAATCCCTGCCATTCGTAGCATCTGAGCGGATAGGAATTCAGGGGTGGAGTTACGGTGGATTCATGACATTGCTTTGCCTGACGAAAGGAGCCGATGTTTTTCAAGCGGGAATTTCGATTGCTCCGGTAACCAATTGGCGATACTATGACTCCATTTATACCGAGCGTTTCATGCAAACACCGGAAGAAAACGCATCCGGATATGATGAAAACAGCCCTGTCAATCATGCCGATAAATTGCGTGGCTCTTTGCTTTTGGTGCATGGCTCAAGTGACGACAATGTGCATTTTCAGAACTCAATGGAAATGGTGGATGCCCTGGTTGGCGCTGGCAAGGACTTTGATTTCTTTGCTTATCCCAATCGGAACCACGGAATCTATGGTGGAAATACGAGGTTGCATCTTTTCGACATGATGCTAGACTTTGTGAAAGAGCACTTTTAAGCCCTTATATTGGTCGGAATTACATCAAACCCTGGGCGTTCAATAGATTTTCCCGGGACTACTTTCTAAGAGAAAAACTATGTCAACAACAACAATCGAGTCACATCAGAGGGAGTTTTTCGGCCACCCGGCCGGACTATTCGTTCTGTTTTTCACCGAGATGTGGGAACGTTTTTCCTACTACGGAATGCGCGCAATTTTGGTACTCTATTTGGTGTCCAAAACGGGCGGAGATAACGGCGGATTGGGCTGGACCAATGGTGAGGCCTTGGCCTTGTATGGCTGGTACACGATGATGGTATACGTGATGTCCGTTCCAGGCGGCTATATCGCCGACAAGTTTCTAGGACAGAAAAAGTCAGTCCTGATTGGCGGTGTGCTCCTGCTCATCGGCCACAGCGTACTCGCAGTGGAACATATGTGGGCATTTTACAGCGGACTCGTCTTTATCGTGCTTGGAGTGGGAATGCTCAAGCCCAACATCTCGACCATGGTCGGGGGCCTTTACAAAAAGGGCGACATCCGAAGAGACAAGGGCTTTACGATTTTCTATATCGGCATCAACCTTGGCGCCTTTCTGTCGAGCTTGATTGTAGGCTATGTCGGCGAAGTGTACGGCTGGCATTATGGCTTTGGATTAGCCGGAATTGGCATGGCATTCGGTGTAACCCAATATTACTTCGGGCAGAAATACCTGACCCACGTCGGCAATTATCTCGGCGATACTGCGGAGAGCTCAGTCGTGATGAAGGCTCCATTGACGAAGATTGAGAAGGACCGCGTGGTGGTCTTGCTGATCTCCTTCCTCTTGGTCATCCTGTTCTGGGGAGCATTTGAGCAGGCCGGCGGACTGATGAATATCTATACGATGGACAAGACCGATCGCATGCTAGGCGATTGGTTGGTGCCCGCTTCTTGGTTCCAGTCGATCAACGCGATGTTCATCATCTTCTTCGGCACCACCGTTGCGATGTTCTGGGCAAACCGGAAGCTCAAGGGCAAGGTTTCGTCCTCGCTCTTCAAGATGATCATGGGACTGATCATCATGGGCTTGGGCTTCTTCTTTATGACGGCAGCTACAGCGCAGTACGAGGCCACAGGGTCTTCTGCTATGTACTGGTTGATTTTTGCTTACCTGTTCCACACCATTGGTGAGCTTTGCCTATCACCTGTTGCACTTTCGTACATCACCAAACTGTCTCCGGTTAAATATGGTTCCATTATGATGGGGGTGTATTTCGCGATGACCGGCTTCGGAAGTAAGCTGGCTGGGCTGCTCGGCGAGTGGTCGGAGAGCTTGGGTGAGATGACCATTTTTACAGGCATTGCATCCACAAGTGTGGGCATCGGTTTGATCGTTCTTTTGTTTCGTAAGAAGCTGGAGCCGTTGACCCACGGTGTTGAAGACAACGAGGCGTAAACAGACTTGTGGCAAGCGGCATTTGACTACGGCATATGAGAGGCCTCCCAACGCTTGTAAAAGCATTGGGAGGCCTCTCAGTCATTTGTCCAACTGCAGTGCTGCTCTTCATGATTTCACCGAACATCAAACGTTGGATGCATGGCGTAAGATGATTTTTGCTTTGGAATTATCATAAAGACTGCAAAGGCGTCCTTCGGGGCGCCTTTCTTTTTGCGATATTGCAGAAAATACTGTTGCCATGTTTTCGATCAGAGCCCTCTTCCTTCCGCTCCTCTTGGGTGCACTTACAGTGACAACCTTTGCACAGCAAGCCCACGTTCAATGGATGAGTTTAGAAGAAGCCGCTGAAGCGCAAAAAACGGAACCGAGGAAGGTCATGATGGACGTTTACACCCATTGGTGCGGCCCCTGCAAAATGATGATGGCCAATACATTTACCAATAAGGATGTGATTGCCTATTTGAATAAGAACTACTACGCTGTCAAGTTCGATGCCGAATCATCGGATCCAGTTACATTCAAAGGGAAAACGTTTGAAAATCCTGGTTATCGTCAGGGAGTGAGAGGCCGCAATAGCCCGCACCAGCTTTCACGGACATTGGGAGTCACTGCCTTTCCTACGATGGTTTACTTCGACGAAAACATGGACATCATCGCCCCCATTTCTGGGTACAAAACTCCATCCCAGCTCGAATTGTACATACGCTATTTTGCGGAACATTACATCACTGGAGTTAAAGTCAAACAGGAAGAATGGGAATCGTATCGTGATTCTTTTACGCCCACATTTCGATAGCCCACACGCCTGTATTACAGGAAAATCAGGTGGTCTAACAAGGAACCATATTCTAAATGGTATATTTGCCACCGAAGCTTTGTAAAGCCTCCAATTATTAGTAGAAACAACCCCATCACCGCGTCGAAAAATGAGTGAGACTGCACGATTGATCTTGGATGGAAAGGAATACGAATTTCCCGTCATTACAGGAGCGGAAAACGAAAAGGCCATCGACATTTCGAAGTTGCGAGCAACTACGGGTTACATCACGTTGGATTATGGATTCAAGAATACGGGCTCAACACAAAGTGCTATTACGTATTTAGATGGCGAAAATGGGATTCTGAGGTACCGAGGCTACACCATTGAAGAACTCGCAGAGAAAGCTTCGTTCTTGGAAGTATCGTATTTGTTGATCTATGGTGAACTACCTAACACCAAGCAACTCTCGTATTTCCAAGAAAGCATCACGCACCACACTTTGGTGCATGAAAACATGAAGAGCTTTTTCGAGGCCTTCCCTCCAGGAGCTCACCCTATGGGCATGTTGAGCTCCATGATTTCGAGTTTGAGCACGTTTTACCCCGATTCACAAAACCCGAATCGTTCAGTCGTTGATATCGAAAAGACGATTCATCGATTGATTGCAAAACTTCCTACGTTGGCAGCCCAAGCGTACAAGCACAACATGGGGCACCCCATTGTGTACCCATCCAATGACTTGGATTACTGCGGAAACTTCCTCAAGATGATGTTCGCGCTTCCAACGGAAGACTATGAAGCGAACCCGATCGTCGAAAGTGCCTTGAATAAGTTGTTGATTCTCCATGCCGATCACGAACAAAACTGTTCAGCGGCAACCGTAAGAGTCGTCGGCTCATCTCAAGCTAATTTGTTCAGCTCGGTTTCAGCCGGGATTGCCGCATTGTGGGGTCCCTTGCATGGTGGAGCCAATCAAGCGGTGATCGAAATGCTTGAATCCATCAAAGAAGATGGAGGGAATCTGCAAAAGTGGGTTGACAAAGCCAAAGACAAAACTGACTCATTCCGCTTGATGGGCTTTGGACATCGGGTGTACAAGAATTTTGACCCACGCGCCAAGATCATCAAAAAAGCGGCGGACGAGGTTCTTGCTCAATTAGGCGTCGATGACCCCGTGCTCGATATTGCCAAGGAGTTGGAGCAAGTTGCACTCAACGACCCGTACTTCGTGGAACGTGGATTGTATCCCAATGTGGATTTCTATTCCGGGATCATTTACCGCGCATTGAACATTCCAACCGATATGTTTACGGTCATGTTTGCGCTTGGCCGATTACCCGGTTGGATTGCACAATGGAAAGAAATGCACGAAAACAACGAACCCATTGGACGACCACGTCAAGTGTATATCGGTGCCAATGAGCGCTCTTACTTGCCAATTGACCAAAGGGGTTAAACCATGAGTACCATGGAACCATCTGCCACTGCGAGCGTTCATTCATCGACGGCCCATGGCATTTGCACCATCACCTTTTTTCACCCGCAAAGCAATTCGTTGCCAAGGCAAATTCTAGATGAATTGGCCCAAGCAGTAACCGCTGCCGGTAAAGACCGAAGCCATCGGGTGGTTGTCCTTCAATCTGCTGGAAACCGGGCTTTTTGTGCTGGCGCAAGCTTTGATGAGTTGATGGCGATAAAAACCCCTGCCGAAGGATTTATCTTCTTCAGCGGTTTTAGCGAAGTCATCCAAGCCATCAAGAATTGTCCATTGCTTGTTATTTGTCGGGTGCAAGGAAAGGCCGTTGGCGGAGGTGTAGGGATTGCAGCAGCAGCTGATTACACATTTGCGACGCAACATGCCAGCATCAAACTTTCGGAACTCGCTATTGGAATTGGGCCCTTTGTGGTTGGCCCTGCAGTTGAACGAAAACTAGGTACAGCATCATTTTCTGCTTTGGCAATCGATGCCACTTCTTGGAGAACTGCTAATTGGGCTCAGACCCACGGGCTTTATGCTGAAGTATTCGATGATGCCGAAAGCATGGATCAGGCCATCGCTGATCTGGCCAATCGTCTCGCCTCAAGCAGCCCCGATGCCATGGCTGAATTGAAACGTACTTTTTGGAAAGGAACCGAAGACTGGGCTGACCTGCTTGAGGAGCGCGCAGCCACTTCTGGACGTTTGGTGCTAAGCGAATTCACTCGCGCAGCGATTGCCAAATTCAAAAAGTCGTAACCTCTTACGAATTAAAAACAGAAAAGGCCCGCATTGCGGGCCTTTCTATTTTTGCAATCAATTTCACGAAATCATTGAATGACCACCTGCTGGGAAGCTTGTTTTTCACCGGCGTGAACAATCACATTGTACGTTCCCGCTGAGAAAGAGGAGACATCCACATGCAGTGAACCATTGCTCACAAGGCTTTCTTCAGCATACACCAAACGGCCACTGGCATCATACAGCTCAACGGCCACCATTTCCATCAATGCAGGTGATACAATCCACAAGTCTTGTGTCGCTGGGTTAGGGAAAGTACTCATCTCGAATGACATCATCTCGAGCACCGAAATGACCACTTCGATTTCTACTTCGATTATCATCTCGCAGCCATTGGAATCAATGACCGTCAACGTGTACATTCCTCCAACACCCGTGATATCTTCATCAGAACTCATGAAACCATCAGGGCCAGACCAACTGAATTCATAATCCGGCGTACCGCCTGAAACAGTGATGGAGATCGAACCTCCTGCACCATCCACATCGTTCACTACTTCATCAACGACAATGACTACATCGCAGAAATAACAGCTGCCGTCATCATCTGTGGCGTCCGCATTGTAATTGGCTGCATCAGGGTCCATGCAACCCGCAACTTCGAGTTCATCACACACCCCATCGCCATCCGTGTCCATCAAGCAATTTCCATCACAATCATAAAAATCATCCGCATACACACAACTGCCATCATCATCTGTAGCTGTATCATCATAGTTGCAGGCTTCCATATCTGAGCATCCTGCAATTTCAAATTCATCACAAACACCATCTCCATCCGCATCCATCAAGCAGTTGCCATCGCAATCGTAACTCGCTTCTGCATAGGTGCATGACCCGTCTTCATCTGTCGCGGTTGAATCGTAGTTGCATGCTGTTTCGTCTTGGCATCCTGCCACTTCAAACTCATCGCAAACCCCATCTCCGTCAGTATCCATCAAGCAGTTGCCATTGCAATCCAAGAATTCCTCTGCGTAGATGCAACTTCCATTGTCGTCGGTTGCCATTTCATCGTAGTTGCAAGCCATCGCATCAGTGCAACCACCAACCTCAAACTGATCACATATGCCATCCGCATCCGCATCAAGCAAGCAAACACCATCACAATCATACCATTCCTCCGCATACGCACAACTTCCATCATCATCTGTGGCTGTTTCATCATAGTTGCAGGCTTCCATATCTGAACATCCGGCAATTTCAAATTCATCACAAACCCCATCTCCATCTGCATCCATCAGGCAGTTGCCATCGCAATCATAGCCTGCATCAGCATAGGTACAAGAACCGTCTTCGTCCGTTGCATCTGCATTGTAGTTGCATGCGGTAGCGTCTTGGCAACCTGCCACTTCAAATTCATCACATACACTGTCGCCATCTGTATCCGAAAGGCAATTGCCATCGCAGTCATAGCCCGCATCGGCATACGTACATGATCCGTCTTCGTCCGTTGCAGCAGCACTGTAGTTGCAAGCTGTTGCGTCCTGGCAACCTGCGATTTCAAACTCATCGCATACACCATCCATATCCACATCACTCAAGCAAGCCCCATCGCAATCATACCCTGTTTCTGGCAACTCGCATGAATCGTCATCATCCGTGGCATCCGTATCGTAGTTGCAAGCTGTCATTTCCGTACAACCCAAAACTTCAAATAAATC
>JAPKCA010000046.1 GCA_028823145.1 Flavobacteriales bacterium | reverse complement strand
ATTGGATTGATTAGTGTCGATCCTTCCAAACGAAAAACGGGTGGTGCTTTGCTTGGGGATCGAATTCGCATGAACGCCATCCACAATGACCGCGTCTATATGCGCTCTTTGGCTACCCGACAGTCCAACCTTGCCCTTTCGAAGCATGTAGCCGAAGCAGTAGAAGTGCTCAAGGCCAGCGGGTTTGATTTGATTGTCCTCGAAACGAGTGGCATTGGACAGAGCGACACAGAAATCATGGACCACAGCGATGTGGCTCTGTATTTGATGACGCCCGAATTCGGTGCCGCCACGCAACTAGAAAAAATCGATATGCTCGATTTTGCGGACATCGTTGCGATCAACAAGTTTGACAAGCGAGGAGCGCTCGATGCCGTCCGCGACGTCCGAAAGCAATTCAAACGCAACCATGACTTGTGGGATACCGATGACGAATCTCTGCCCGTGATCGGCACCATTGCCTCCCAATTCAACGATCCCGGCACCAACCAACTGTATCGCATGCTCATAGATTGCATCGCTGAGCGCACAGGGGCCGATTTAAAATCCACCTGGGGCGAAACCACAGCGAAAAGCGAAAAGCTCTTTGTCATTCCTCCTGGTCGCGTGCGGTATTTGAGCGAAATATCAGAGTCCAATCGCACATACAATACATGGGCAAACGAACAGTCCGAAATCGCCGGAAAACTTCATTCTCTGAGAGAAACGGCCGAATTGCTGGATCGGGATGACCAGAAAGCCGTACTCGCCAAAGCAGAAGAGTTTCAATTGGAATTGGACCCCAAATTATTGATTTGGTTAGAGCAATGGCCAGAATTGAAGCAGCGATACCAAGAGGCTGTTTTCAGCTTCGATGTCCGAGGCAAGAAAATCGATATTGAAACCACTTCCAAAAGCCTCTCCAACCTCGACATTCCCAAAGTCTCAACCCCGCGGATCAGCGGATGGAAAGATTTGCTGCGGTGGGCCTTGCAAGAAAACTTACCCGGCTCGTTCCCTTACACCGCTGGGATCTATCCTTTCAAACGCCAAGGTGAAGATCCCGCTAGGATGTTTGCCGGTGAAGGAGGGCCAGAACGAACCAACACACGGTTCCATTATGTATCGCACGGCATGCCAGCGAAGCGCCTTTCAACGGCCTTTGACTCCGTCACGCTTTATGGCCGAAATCCCGATGTTCGCCCGGATATCTATGGCAAAGTTGGAAACAGTGGTGTGAGCGTGGCCTCATTGGACGATGCCAAAAAACTGTACAGCGGTTTTGATCTGTGCGACCCCAACACTAGCGTGTCGATGACCATCAATGGTCCGGCCCCCATGTTGCTCGGCTTTTTCCTAAATGCGGCCATTGATCAAGCGTGCGAAAAGCACATCCGAGCCCATGGATTGGAGTCGAAAGTCGAGAAAGTCCTTCGGAAAAAATGGGATGATCGCGGCTTGACTCGCCCAGCCTATCAAGGTGAAATTCCGGAAGGCCACAATGGGTTAGGATTGCTTTTGCTGGGTTGTACCGGAGATGAAGTGGTGCCTTCAAAAGAATATGAGCAACTGAAAGCACAGGCGTTGAAAGAAGTCCGGGGAACCGTCCAAGCGGATATCTTGAAAGAGGACCAAGCTCAAAACACGTGCATTTTCTCCACTGAATTCGCTTTGCGTTTGATGGGAGATGTCCAACAATCTTTCATAGACCGGAGCATTCGCAATTTCTACTCTGTATCGATTAGCGGCTACCACATTGCTGAAGCCGGTGCCAATCCGATCACGCAGTTGGCATTTACGTTAGCCAATGGATTCACATATGTGGAATACTATTTGAGCCGAGGCATGGATCTTGATGACTTTGGGCCCAACCTCAGTTTCTTCTTTTCCAACGGCATCGACCCCGAATACGCGGTGATTGGTCGTGTAGCGCGACGCATTTGGGCCAAAGCCATGCGCGAGAAATACAAAGCTTCCCCTCGAGCGCAGATGTTGAAATACCACATCCAGACTTCAGGAAGGTCGTTGCATGCTCAGGAAATTGACTTCAACGACATCCGGACGACGCTTCAGGCCTTGTATGCGATATACGACAACTGCAATTCACTCCACACCAACGCTTACGACGAGGCAATCACCACGCCGACAGAACACAGCGTGAGACGGGCCATGGCGATTCAATTGATCATCAACAAAGAGCTGGGGCTAACCAAAAACGAAAACCCTCTTCAAGGCTCATTCATCATAGAAGAATTGACCGACTTGGTGGAAGAATTGGTTCTTTTGGAATTCGATCGCATCACAGAGCGAGGGGGTGTTTTAGGTGCCATGGAAACCATGTACCAGCGTTCCCGAATTCAGGAAGAGAGCTTGCATTATGAAATGCTCAAGCATACGGGTGAATTCCCCATCATTGGCGTCAACACCTTTCTTTCCAAGACGGGCTCTCCTACCCTTACTCCTGGTGAGGTGATCCGGGCGAATGTTGAAGAGAAAGAAGCCCAGCTGCAACAAGTTGAAAATATGCATGCATGTTACACCGCAGAAGCTCCGTTAGCATTGAAAAAAGTACAGGCAACAGCCATTGAAGGTGGAAACATCTTTGAATCGTTGTTAGAGGCTTGCAAGGTTTGCTCTTTGGGACAACTGACCGAAGCCATGTTTGAAGTCGGCGGAGCATACCGTCGGAATATGTAATGACGGTTAGCAGGCCACAAGCCACCACGGGTGTTGCATGGATGTTGACGGCAACGGTACTCTACACCGCTGCCAACTTATGTGTCAAAGCCTTGGCCCATTTACCGACGGAAGAACTGGTCTTTTTACGATCCTTTGTTTCATTGATTTTGGCTGGAAGCTGGCTGCTTTGGAAAGGGAAATCACTTTGGGGCGTAAACCGAAAATGGCTGCTAATTCGCGGCATCTTTGGAACCATCGGTTTGGCAGCATTCTTTCACACGATTCGCTTTATACCCCTTGCCAGCGCAACGGTAATCCAATACCTCAGTCCCATATTCACGGTGCTTTTGGCCACAAAGTTTGACCACCAGCGCAAAATGCGTCCCATTCAATGGTTCTTTTTTGCCTTGGCTTTTGCAGGCGTATTGATGGTCAAAGGATTCGACCCGCGTATCAGTTGGTTGTATTTGGGATTGGGCGTCGTCAGCGCCATGGCTGCTGCCGTTGCATACCTCGCTACCATGAAATGCCGGGAAACAGACCATCCCGTTGGCATAGTCATCTGGTTCCATTTGGTCGCCGTGCCTGTGACCGGATCTTGGACCGCATTCACGTGGGTTGCACCTCAAGGAAATGAGTGGCTCTTGGCGCTAGCTGTAGGAGTTCTAAGCATCTTGGCTCAAGTCTCCATGACGCATGCTTTGCATCGAGGAGAAGCCAATGTCGTCATGCCATTTAAATACGTTGGAGCACTCTTGGCTTTTGTATTCGGACTGGTGCTCTTCAACGAGCACCTCAATGCTTGGGCATTGGCTGGAATTTGCTTGGTAATCACCGCCGTTACGACCAACACGTTACTCAAACGGCATTGGGAAAAAAGTGCGACTGATCGCTCCTGAAGATTAGTTGATCCGCTGCATCCAATTGGCCGCCAGATAAGCGACAGGAATGTATCCCAGGAAATCCAGGACCATCATCCAAAGCGGCATGGGTATCATGTACGCATTGGCTATCCCACCAATCAGGAACCACCCGCCAATCACCACTCCAGGCCAAATATTTTTGGTAGGTGCAATCAACATCGACAAAGCTGACCCAACCATGGCCCCTCCCCAGTGAGAAAAGACAACCGCCAGTTTTGGCCCAACACCTAAAGAATCCATAAATGCTATGATCAATTCTGGATCTTCCGGAAATTTCGACATGGCCGCTTCTGGGAAAATGAGCCCTGAAACGTTGTGTAGCAAAAGCATGAAAATGCTCCCACCAACGATACCCGCAACAAAAGCACCAATCCATTTTAACGTTTTCAATGCGCGTATTTTAGTTTGAACAAAAAGGCAAGGACACCCCAGCATCCCAAATCCTTTGCTGATAAGCCTGATTGAGGAGATGGGTCATTTTTCCAATGGTTGGGGCATTTCCAATCTTCCGCCCATCTACTTCTACCACATGCGAAAGGCCTCCCATGGTACCCGTTGTAAAGGCTTCGTCAGCCGTGTACAATTCAGTCAATGACAGTTGCCTTTCTTGCAGGGGAATGTTCATTTCCGCTGCCAAATCGATCACAAATGATCGCGTTAAACCAGGCAAACACGCAGTGGCATGAGGAGTAGAAAGCACTCCATTTCGGATAACAAAAATATTGGTGGCGTTCGTCTCAGCAATGAATCCATCCAAATCCAACATGACCGCATCATCCGCACCGGCCACGTTGGCTTCGATCTTCGCCAAGATATTGTTGAGCAGGTTGGCGTGATGAATCTTAGAGTCCAAAGTCGCCGGTGAATTCCGCCGAGTTGAGGCGGTAATGAGTCGGATTCCCGCAGAGCCATACACCATGCCTTTGTACTCGGGAAGCACAATCAACGTAGGTCCATGTACATTGAGTCTCGGATCCATTCCACTTGTGGATTTCAAACCCCGCGACAATGTCATCCGTGCATGCACACCATCGCACATGCCATTGGCTTCGAGTGTTGCAAAAACAGCCGCAACAATATCTTCCGAAGAAGGAATGGAGTCAAATGCCAAGGCGTGGGCTGAATCGCGAAGCCGTTGAATATGTTCGTGCAGTTGCAAAACACGGCCATCTCTCACGCGCAGCCCCTCCCATACCGCATCACCACCTTGGACGACACTGTCCAAAACGCTAACCGCCGCTTTCGCACGTGGGACCAGACCATTGACCCAAACTTGGGTGTTTTCATTCCGCGGATCAGGTTGATTGAATTTTGCCATGGGGCTTAATTATTGAATTGCTTTCGCTTGCAATCTCTCGAAAATTGGCTGCACTTCTTGCAATACATCCATCAATCCATCGGAAAGTGGTTGGCTCTCGCTCAATGAATGGGCCTTTGGGCGCTTTTCCCATCCCGAAGATGCGTGAACTTTTTGATACCAATACTTGGCCCAAACCCCATCCTCAGAACGCGCTCCTGGCTGCCATTGCAACATCTTCGCATCCCAAGGCAATCCCAGAAATTCACACAATGCACGCAGTTGTGGCTCAGGTTTTTCCAATAAATAATCGGAATCCACCACGCATATGGGAATGCCTTTGGATTGGCATCGTTCCACCCAACGCATTTGATGAGCATAACACAAATCCAATGCGGTAGGCAAAGCGACATGCTCTTGGTAAGATCTCAAAACCGAGCGTGGATTGCGAACCAAAATGACTTGGCGGTGCTCATCAAAATCTTCCTCAGGCCACCCTTCCAGGTGATTGCCCATGTGCTTTAAGAACAGGTGACCAGATTCATTTTCCCAAGCACTTAGCACTTCTTCATGCTTCCATGGCATAGAGGCCAACACTTCTTCTCGGGACGGACGATCAACCCCTGTTTGCCTCAAAAAATGACCAAACAAAGGCTCATCAATAACCCTCATATCATTCCTTTGCGCAAAGCTATACATCAAAACCGTGCTGCAATTTCGGGGACCCGACCAGAGGGAAATCACCAAAACGACGAGGACTTTAACGGATGACAGTCACTGAACCGCGGAACGTTTCAGGAGCCAGGGCATGGACCGATTGCACCTTGAGTTGATACAGGTACTGTCCATCCTTCACAAAATAACCTCCCAGCTGATGTTCCCCAATCCACGGCTCCAACGGATTGATGGATTCGAATACCTTCTCTCCCCAGCGGTTGATGATGACCAAGTGATAGGACATGGTTTCAAACGCCGTTCCCACTGGCAGAAATGCGTCATTCAACCCATCGTTGTTCGGACTGAATGCCGTTGGGACATACATCGAGAAATCAATCGGCTTGAAGTATGCTGTAATCTCATCGCTTTCAAACACCGCGAATGTCACATCGGTGGCCTGCGGCGCCGGATTGGGTTGCGCCAAGAGCCCTTCCCAATGATCAAATACCCAATATTCCACGGGCACAGCCTGGGCATTGATCAGGCCATCAAACTCCAAGCCTCCTGCCCAGTAATTCATGGTTGTCACTTCACCGCCCTCTATGCGAACCGTTCCTCGACCAGCCGGTTCTACCCTGACCACCAAGTCAACGTGTTCGACCACATCAAAATGAGCGGTGATCGTATCGGATTGAGTGACCAAAATTGATCCCGATGCAGACATCAGGGAAGGTGATACATTGACCCCGGTTGTAGTCCAACCGGTGAAAACATTCCATTCATCTACACCAAGCGCTTCAATGGTATGTCCTCCATAGGATAGCATTTCAATTGCGGGGTATCCTCCGAGAACTGATCCATCAACCACGATATCTCCCGCCCCTGGAGGGTCAACGATAAACACCAACTCTTGCGGCTCAGCACTTGCAGCGAAATAGGCCACGATGGTCGCATCACCCGAAAGCGTGAATCCCCAAGATGGATTGGTGGGGTTCACCAAGTTGACATCGCCCTCCAGCACTTCCCAAAACAAGAACAGTTCGCCCAAATCTTCCTCGGCATCCAATTGCATAGGGACACCTGAAAAATAAACCGCTTCCATAGGAACATCAGGAGGACCAATATCCACTGAATTGACTTGCACTTCTCCCAAACCATTGATGAGTATCGTCAAGGTGACGGACTCGACATCATAGCAATCTTCAATTCCGCTGATCAACGTCTCTTCACATCGTTCCGTGATGAAGTCATGGATTTCTTCCACATTTTCCATCCAACCCGCGTAATCCCCCCCCCAACGTTCGGTATGCCTTTCCATTTCTGGATCCAACACCACCACCATACTGTCCAACACGGCATGCATGTTCTCGCAACTGAAATATGTATTGCTCAAATCTGCCCACCGATTGATATAGGTAGCCCAAAACGTTTCATTGTCCAAGAGAGCGTTGAAAATAGGGATGTGCCCTTGGCCTCCTGGATTGTTCAAGCTCTCGGGGTTGCAAGGATCCGCATCCGGTGATTGAGATGGAATCCCCGTGTAGTTGGTTCCATGACCGAACGTGTTGTCCATGTCCCACAAAGCATATCTCCAACGCTTAGCATCTCCATCTGGATGACGACCTCTCCACCACGCGGTATTCCAATTCAGCCAATCCGCACAAACAACAAAGGAGTTGAGCAATACATAATCGATGAGACTCATCTCATTGAAGACGCTGGTCACGTAGTCATAATTGGCCGGATCCGTCATGTCCTGCCCCGTGATAAAGTTCACCAGAGGTGCCCAGTCGGCATCGCTGCCATATTCTACCCATGTCCCCCCCCAAGTCTTTATGTAGTCCACAAAATGACGTGGCTGGTCATAATATTCATCGGTAAAGTCCAGATCGTCGGCCTTCTCGCGGTACTCGTAAACACCCCAATACTCACCATTTAAATAGAGCACACAACTCTCATTGGTTCGTTCATCAACATGCAATTCAGCTAAATGGCTAAGCGTTTGCACATAAGCATCCCGAATATGACCACCCCCGGATGAAGGATAGTTGTCATTGGCTGCAGCTTTGAATATCAATCGCTGAAATTCATCTCGGTTTTTAACATGAAAAAGCTCCGCCTCTAAAGCAAAATTCAATCCCATTTGGTCACGGGTGATGTAGTCAAATCCTTTCTGGGGATAGGCATTGGAGTCGTTTCCGTGTTCGTTTGAATCACCCGATGCTTCCACCCAAAACGAACCATCCAAATTAAAAAACTCCATGTGCATGGGTTCATCCACTCCTCCACCCCAACCGCCAGGCCATTGCCCATCTTCCTGCTCATTTCCGGAAACGGAAACCACCAACATCGCATGGTTGTCGTCACCTGTAAAATACGTATTGGTCGCTGGCTGAGAATCTGCCATATTCGCCGTAGGGTCAAAGCAGCGCGCACGGACCACTGTCGTGTTCGAAATCGCAATCGGTCCGCTGTACAATGCACTGCCATTGGTTGGTTCGTAACCGTCCAGGGTGTACCGGATTTCATAACCCGCAGGGGCAGAAATCGCAACGTTTGTTCCTCCAACGTAATAACCCGCTTCCACATCGAACGTCGGTGTAGGAGCATAATCCTCATACAACCCACCTGCTGGCCCAAATCCGGGAGTGGGGTCCGTACAAACCATCCAATTACCACTTGGGCCATCCGCATCACGGGACCAACTGTGATCGGCGCGTGTGGGTGTCCAGTCCGTTCCAAACGTATACGATTCCAGGATACTGCCATTGTCATCCGAAAAAACGATGGATTCACCCATGGTCTGGGTAATCTTAAAGCTCGTATTCAACAGTCCTCCTACATAGAGATTGCCGGGAATCTCACCCTCGGCTGAGCATGAAATAAGTAAATACCCTCCTGCTGGAACGGTTGTTCCTCCAGGGATTTCAAACTTCTCTGGGTCAGCAGGGTCGTCAGATAAAAAATAACCGCTGATATCGGCATCAGCAGCGTCGGCATTGTACAATTCAAGGAAATCTTCGTTATCCCCCCCTACTCCTAGAGAATAATTGGATGCCGAAAACTCATTGATGACAACCTGCCCCACCGAAAAAAGAGGGAGCACGCACATCAAAGCAATGACAAAAGTCGGAAGCAGATTCTTCATATTCATAATTCAACCAATCCCTTTATTGAATGTTCAGTCGACCTGAATAGGTCACCACGTGCTCTCCCGACAATGAATACACATAAGAGCCCGCTTTCAAATCTCCACGAACGATCGTGTGGACATTTCCACCAACAGTCTCTTCACGTACCAAGCGGCCTGATGCATCTGTAATGCGCAGGTTCAAGTTTTCACGAGTAGGATTATCAAAGCGCAAGGTCGCCGAATCGATTAACGGATTCGGATACAGCATCGGGGCAGCGGATGCATACCCTTCTGTCACCCCACTTGAAATAACACATCCATTCTCGATGATGTGCAACGTGTTGTGGTACTGCAAATTCACAACATCGGTAATGAAATCGATGCAGATTTCCTCTTCGACATTCGTCCAATAAAGCCTCAAAAAAGGAACATAGCTATAATGCTTGGGGAAGCTCTCATTGGTGTATGACAAACCAATCACTTCTACTCCACCAGGAACAAATGCTGGCGTGATGGGGTAATTGATCGGATCAGCAATGCTGTATGCAGAAGCAATTCCCATTCCGCTCATGGACAATTGGTATCCGATGATGCGGTTATTGGGATTCAAAACATGAACGTCCAAGTAACCTTGATCCCAGTTCACTTCACCGATGGTGAAATGCACCGTGTCAAAAGGGTTTACAATGTGGTTGACCGGGAAATTGCATTTGTCATGGAATCCTGAGCTATCCGGGTGCTGGTGTGCCACATTGAAATATTGGCATTGGGCCATATAGGCCGCATCAGAAACGGTGATGTCGCCATCCTGATCCACATCCGTACAAGGCAATGCTTCGATGTCATCGCCCAAGATTTGTTCCACATAAGAAACCGCATCGGCATATTCTTGCGCGTTATTGGCGTCCAAGTCGCCCATCAGGGCTGAACCATTGCATTCTCCATTGCAATCTGCGGTAGCCAAACCGAACATTTCGCCTGTGCAATCAACGTACTCATCGCAATCATCGTATTGTTCAATCAACAACTCTCCGCTGCTGCGGTCCAAGCCAATGCACACCACCGCCCAGTTGTTATCGTAATCCAATTCGTAACGGCCAAGTGCATCCGGCGCTCCGTCCCAATTGACACGAACCACCAACTGATACTGCCCATCTGGGATACCCGTTACATCAACCCATTGACAAGAAAGACCTGAGCCATAGATGTCTCCACAGTGCGCAGAGATGCCCATCGTCGAGCATCCATATTGGGCTGTCCCACCATCACCGCATTCCAAGTCCATCACACAGAAACCATTTTTGAAGCCAATGGGCAAGGACTGCCCATCCATCGTGAACATGGTGTATTCTGCATACCCATCGTAGTGCCAGTGATTGTGGCAATCTCCCCATTCAAACTGTCCTGACTCGGACGTGTTCGCCGTCTGACCGATGTAATAATCCACATCGCCAATGTTTTTGATGTGGGTCGTGAAGCGAATCAACTCACGCGTCCCATAGCCATTCAAGCATCCTTCTTGGATGTAGCAATCGGACTCCGAAACTTCCATGGTCGACACATACAAGCTGTTTACAATCGCCGAATGAACCACCACCAAATCAGGCCCTGTACAAAGTGGATCACCAACATAGACGCAGTCCTCACTGTCTACTTCAGCCAATGGGTTGTAATTGCATGCGGCCTCGTCCATGCATCCCGTGGGAAGCCCGAGGTAATTGAATTGCCAATCGAAACCATTCGCACAAGGTCCTGAAAGCGATTCAACCATCAACTCCAAGTCGAAACTGATATCAGAGCTGGTCAAATTGATTTGGTGAATCTCCACAGCCAAAATGTTGATGCCATTCACCAGGTTAAGCGCTACTGGATACTCATTCAACAACGACTCGTTGTTTCCAACAATTTCCGCATTGGCGAATGTGTTGGCATCAATGGCACCTTCGGGCATATTGCTACGCAAAATCTCCTCTCCATTCAAATACACAACGGCACCGTCATCGCGTCGCAAGCGAAGCAAGCCATCCAAATCATTGGCTGTTTCTCCAGAAAAATCAAAGGTTTTCCTGAAATAGGTTGTTGTGTGCTTATTAAAAGCATCGCCTCCGTAAGAAACTATGGTGGCTTCATCTCCATCCCCGTATCCAAGCTCAGCATTCCCCGTTGACCATTCTGCATCGTCATAATCTGCAGTCGTCCACGTGTTCCCTAAATCATCTCCAAAATCATGAAAACTCCACTCAGATTCCAAACCAACCAAGACATCATACTCCGCAGACCCCAATCCCATACGAATCCAATAAGGTACGCCCCCTTCCAAGAGCACATTCAATGCAGCTTGTTCCCCGCACCCGCCTTCTTGATCATCGTAATAAATAGAGCCTTCATTGGTGTCATCAAAATTGCCCATGTTGCAGTAATCGTAAATCCACAACCTGGTATCACAGGCCACTTCGCAAGTCGAAAACATGTACATCCCATTCGCGGGTGGTATGAAGGAATACCAATAGTTGCTTTCAAGCTGGCTCACCGTCCCAAAATCTGCATCCGTAAGCAGGGCAGCATCATTGCATGTCGCTCCAGGAGCACAATTAAATGTCAATGACTCTCCGTAACCATATGCAGCTCCAGATCCGATTTCTATACCGTCTTGGTAAATCCAATATCCTCCTGGCGAAAAAATCCCATCACCGAAAGAATCGTAAATCGTGAAAACCAAGCATGGATCTTCGATACTCGCGTCAAAGCATACGGTATCTCCAACAGAGGTTCCGCTAGCAAGAACCAAATCTTCGTATTCCAGTGTCCAGGAGATTTCACCAGGATAGTTATCGGAAACAATCAAAACCTCGATAGAGGTTTCACCCGGTTCACATTGAGCTTGAAGTCCAATGCTTAGATTAAAAAATGAACAAAGGAGCATCACAAAAAGCCCCGGATTTAAAGAGTAATTTTTCATCTTGGTTTCAATTTCATTCAATCCCTATCGTCGAAGATACATCATCTTCCACGCTCCATAAACCCATCAAAATCAATGAAGGTTGCTTGCCCTCGAAACAATCCCCAAGGAAGTTGGAGTATCAAGGGAAAACCCATAATTTTGAAGCATGTCAAATGAGCCTTCCCACGATCACGGTCACGATGCCGAAGCTGAACAAAACGAAATCGGCGGACCCGTTCTTTTCGCTCTGCTGTTGTTCGGGTTGTTGATCATCGTGATCTCCTTCTTGGCCTAATCATTGGGCCTGTTTTTGAACTTTATATTTTAGCGAACCACATCCATCTCTTCAATGAGATGATGGGCTCCTGCGTACACATCTGTAATCCACAAGACATATCGGATGTCAACCATGATGTTTCGGCATCTGTTTTCATCAAACAGGATATCGCTCATTGTGGATTCCCAAGACCGGTCGAAGTTGATGCCAATCAAATGACCATCGCCATCAATGGCTGGAGATCCTGAATTTCCTCCAGTGGTATGATTTGAACCGGTAAAGCATACAGGGAGTTCCCCATCCGCATCCGCGTAATCTCCCCAATCTCCTTCCCGAAGCGCCTCGACCAAATCCACAGGTAAATCGAAATCGGGATTGTCCGGCACGTATTTCTGCAAAATGCCCCGGGCTGTGCTAAAAGGAAGGTATGTCATACCATCGTACGGAGATGAACCTTCCACCTTGCCATAGGTCAAGCGCAGGGTGCTGTTTGCATCCGGAAAAAAAGCCCTTTCTGGAAACAGCGAGCGTAGCCCTTGAGTGTAAATGGCCGAAAGTGAATCCACCTCCGTTGACAAGGCACGATAATCACTTGCCACATGTGTAAAGTAGGATTCCCGGAAGCTTTGAATCAACTTGTAAATGGGGTCCTTTTTCAACTTGCGAAAAGCCTTTTTACTTGGCTTGGCTAGCAATGCCGCAAGAGCATCTCGGTCATGAAAGATGGATTTGCTGAATATGGCGCGGGCATAGGCCGCTCCATCACCATCAAATTCGGAAAGAGCTGTGGGCAGGAATGCTGGACGAATCGCAGCCACGTATGGCTCAACGAGAGCCGCCAGGAGTTTTTCATCCACACCTGGATCATACTGTCTGAAAAAAGAAACCATTGAGCCTTTCGCCTTGCTCAATTCTGTTTCTAATTCCTCGGAAGCATCAAGCTCTTCCCAAGATTCAATCAACCCGCCAAAACCCAGAGAAAAATTGAGCACATCGGGTCCGTAATAGGCCATTTCGATGAAAAGCCTTCGCGCTTCGATGAGAGGGAAAAGTAACGCGTTTCGATCTTGAATCTCTTGTAAAACACCAAGCCATTGCTCATTTTGAGCGACAGCAGCGCGCTGATTGAAGTCCGCTTCGAATCCTCTTTTCTGATCCAGCGCATGCAGCTCAGTCAAGCCTTTGTTCTGGCCTTTCCACTTCTTCCAAGCATTGGCTACGGAACTTTGTTTGTCAGCATAGGCAATGCGCAGTTCAGCGGATTCGGCACGTGCTGCATTGATTACCACAATGGAGGCATCACGCATACCGATACGCATCGGATTCAAAACTTCAATGACATGGGCCACAGCATCACTGGTCAAATATTGCTGTGTCGTTCCCGGGAATCCGAATACCATGGTGAAATCCCCTTCCTTGATCCCCCCAATATCTACAGGAAAATGATGTCCTGGACGGTACGGCTGATTGGTCAAATCATAGTCGGCTGGTTGATTGTCGGCACCGGCATAGATTCGAAACATACTAAAGTCACCGGTGTGCCTCGGCCAAACCCAATTGTCCGTATCGCCTCCAAACTTCCCAACCGCTGAAGGAGGAGCGCCAACCAAGCGTACATCCCTAAACGTTCGGGTGGTGATCAGATAAAAGCTGTTTCCAAAATCGAAGGCCACAACTTTCCCTTCTAAGTCAGTTTCATCAGTGAATTCTGCAACAATGGCCGCCATGGCTTCTGCACGATCCTCCGACGATACCACACGCTCAGTCACATCGACAATCCGATCAATGAAGGTGGCCACCAAGTCTGGATTGGCCAACTCATCCTCCCTCGTCATCGCCCAAAAACCATCGGTCAAGTAGTCCTTTTCCACGGTGCTGTGATATGCTATCTGCCCAAATCCACAATGGTGATTGGTCAATAACAAACCTTCCGAACTAATCATTTCAGCTGTGCACCCTCCGTTGAAGTGAACGACCGCGTCCTTCAAGCTCCCCTCGTTGATGCTGTAGATATCTTCTGCTGTCAAATGCATGCCCATGGCCTGCATGTCTCCCTCGACTGCTTGAAGCAAAGTCGGAATCCACATGCCTTCTTTTGCCTGAACGGTTGAAGCAGTCCATAAAATCAAGGTTAAGCCGGCCAAACCTGCAGAAATCAATCGGTTTATTTTCCACCACATCATCAGCGAATTTTAAGTTTTGAGTAAGCAAGATAGCACGTCCCACTTTGCTCACCGAATGAAGAGGCGTAGCTTTGGTTACGAAGGACACCCTCCTTTCTTTGGCCCTTTCATTTGACATCATCTGACACCGAAACCCATGATTGACTTGCGTTCTGATACCGTGACACGACCGACTCCAGCTATGTTAGATGTTATGCAGACGGCGCAAACAGGTGATGATGTCTTTGCTGAAGACCCGACCACCGTAGAATTGGAAGAGCGTTGCGCCGACATGTTTGGCCATGAAGCGGCATTGTATTGCCCGTCAGGAACCATGACCAATCAGATTGCGATCAATGTGCATGTGCGACCCGGGGATGAAGTCATCTGTGATCGGTTGAGCCACATCTACAATTATGAAGGCGGAGGGGTGGCTCGGAATTCCGGGGCTTCCATGCGACTCATGAATGGAGACCGGGGGTGTTTTGATGCCACATCTGCCATGGCTGAAATCAATCCGATTGACAGTCACTATGCGCGAACGTCATTGGTTTGTGTGGAAGACACCTGCAACAAAGGCGGTGGATCTGTTTGGGAGTTTGATGCCTTGAAGAGTTTGTCAGAGGCGTGCAAGGCCAACAGATTGCCATTGCACTTGGATGGTGCTCGGTGTTGGAATGCCATGATTCATCGTGGAGGCCCTGAGGTGCCTGCGCCCGAAGTTTGGCGTGCTTATGGTCAGCTGTTCGATTCCATTTCCATCTGTTTTTCTAAAGGCATGGGGGCACCCGTTGGCTCCGTTGTCCTGGGCTCCAAATCGTTCATTCAAGAGGCCCATCGCACGCGCAAAGTCTTGGGGGGCGGAATGCGGCAAATTGGAGGTCTCGCGGCGGCCTGTTTGCACGCCATTGATCATCAACTCCCTCTTCTCTCTGTTGATCATCAGCACGCTCATCAACTTGGAGCGGCATTGGAGCAAGCGTCCTTTGTTTCCCATGTGGATGCCGTTCAAACCAACATCGTCATTTTTGAGTTGAACGCCTCATTGACGGCAGATGACTTCGTCGCATGGGCTGCTCAGTCAGGTTTTTTGTGCTTTGCTTTCGGACCTCAAAAAGTTCGGTTTGTTACGCACCGCGACGTATCCAATGCCCAGATTCAAGAAGTTTGCGACCGGATTTCCGATGCTCAATTCTGACTGCCTGACCTCATCAATGTTGTACTGTTAGCTTACGCGTAAAGGAGCGGTTTTCGTCAAGGAATTGAACCTGATACAATCCTGATGGCCAGCCTCCAACTTGGAGTAAAGGCGCCGTACCACCTGCCCATTGACCCTGGTGAACCAATCTTCCTGCAGCATCAATAATCCGCAATTCCCAAGGATTCCCTGTCACTTCCAGATCCATAAATACCTCATCTGAAGCAGGGTGAGGGTACAAGACCGCTCCTTCCAATCCCACTTCACTGATTCCAGAGGCACAAGAATGAACCGTCAGAATCAGCGCATCTGCAAATGCACATCCCTCTTCCGTGGTTGCATTTAAAATGATGCTGTAGGTACCTGGAGCAAAATCACCTGGAGCCACATAGAAAAATTGATTCGTCGATCCGTCTTGCCATTCGTAATCCAATCCGATCGGGCCATAAATCAACAAGGGCTCGTCTTCACATATGATGGTGTCATTGCCAATGGCAAAATCACCATATCCCGCATCCGACACAAAAGCCGTAAGCGGATTGGTACACCCATTGCCATCTGTTATGACCAACTGATACGTCCCAGGCGCCAATCCCAACAAATCTTCTTCCTGAGAATCAAAGCCCTCCGGTCCTGACCAGGAAAACGCATATGGAGCCGTCGCGCCCGAAACATCTACGGAAATTTCACCATCAGCTGACGTTTCGCATGAAGCCTCTGCGACATCCGAATCAACGCTCCAAGGCTCAGGAGCAACAATGGTTCTGTTCAATGAAAATTCTGTGCCACACGTTGTCGTAATCGTTGCATCATAGGTTCCTGGAGAAAGACCGAAAATCCAGTTTTCATCTGAAGAAAAGCCATCAGGTCCAGTCCATGTACAGGCAAAATCGGAGCCCCCATTGGAAACGTATGCCAAGAGAAATCCGTTGGGTCCAAAGTCCTTATCCAATGGGCAAGTCACGTTGCGTTGTTGCGTATCAGCATTCAAATCATATGAATCCGTTGAGAATGCGGTGACCTCAGCAACCCCTTGATAACCCGCCCATCCATCCATCTGGATGAGATAGTCCACACCAACTTCCAAGCAACTGGTGTACATGATGGATGCCCAACCCGCACAAGCGTCATCGTTTGAAGCCACCAACTCATAGGTGCTAAAATCACCGCAGTCTACCACCCGGTAAAGTGCCAATTGCGTGTCAAATGTGGTGCTGTCTGAACAAGCCATGATCGTCAATGGATCCGTCGTTCCAGCCGTAAAACTCAACCACGAAGAAGCCGTGATATTCCCATCTGATCCGCACCAAGAACCGGGCAAATTGCAACTACCACTGGGAGCGGCCGGAGGACTCATCTCTCCGGGTTGCACCGTCGCCGAAGCGTTGGAAACCATGACGGTCTCCCCATTCGGTTCTATCGGTGCTGCATCACAAGGCACATCATGATCCACAAAAAGACTCTCACCTGCAATAAAAGACCAGGTATTGCCATACCCCGTTCCGTCAAATATGCCAGAAAGCACACCATCCATCATCAAGATGAAATCAGACCCTCCATCTCCGTAACTATCGACATGAATCAAATCAATCGGTGC
>JAPKCA010000141.1 GCA_028823145.1 Flavobacteriales bacterium | reverse complement strand
TGCAGGAATCAGGGGGGCGGCGGCTACGAAGCAGCCCGCAGCTAAGCGCAGAAAGCAGAAAAATCCTGCAACTCGTTTCAATTCTTGCATGGCCGTAAATTTACTTCATTCATCGCCGGATTGCATGCGTTTTATGAATCACTTTTTACATTCAATTGATTCATATACTTGACTCCCGAAACCTCCTCGTTATCTTCGGCACATTATTTGGAACAAACACTCCATGAAACTTCTACAACTCCTTTTAATTGGTTGCGTGCTTGCCACTCCTTTAGCTTCATTCTCCCAAGACGATGATGAAGCTCCGTTGATTCCACAAGAAGACTTCGATGACTTGCTCATGTGGATGGTCGACGGCAAGTATGAAAAGGTTCTTTACAAGGCCATTCGCTACACAGAAGATGACGACACTTCGAAAGAGCCCGTCCCCTATGTGTTCATGTCCATGGCCTTTTTTAAGATCTCCGAATCCGATGATGCAGATTTGTTGGAGAAATACACCAATGGCTTGAAAAACGCCTTGAAGTATGCTTCCAAGTTTGTTAAAAAGGACAAACAGAAAATGTACGTCGGCGAATACACGAACTACTTCAATGACCTGAGACGGGCCACGATGAACCAGTCTGAGGTCTATGTTGATGACGAGAAATACACCAAGGCCAAGTCATACTACAAGTACATGTATTCATTGGACCAAGAAGACCCCGGAGCTTGGCTGATGTATGGGACGGTCCTTTGGAGAACCAAAGCGAAACGTGACGCACAAGAATCATGGACCAAAGCACGTGTACTGCTCGAAGAATTTGAAGGCCGTGGCCTCGAAGAGGTGCAGATTGACTTGCTCAAATACGGGGTGATTTACACCGTCGAAATGCTCGTAGCAGAAGGCAACCGCACAGCAGCTCGGGATTGGTTGAATCTAACCGATGCTCTGTTCAGCGATGACCGGGAAGTACAAGCTGTGCGTCGTTCTATCGGGGGATAATCCCGTCATAGACGTGGAGTAACTGCTCCGACTCGATTTCCCAATTGAGCTCTTTTTGTGCTTTTTTCAAGCCCTGGGCCATTTGACCCTTGACAGCCGCCATGTTTAATTTGAACGATCGGAGTTCTTCTCTCCATTGTTCTGGAGTGTCTGGCTGAACCGCTATTCCTACGCCATAATCATCCAGCAAAGATCTGCAATCGGGCAAGTCATTGACCATCACGGGCAACTCAGCTTGCAGATATTCAAACAGTTTATTGGGCAAGCAATAGAGGTAGCTTAAACAGGTTGGCTTGACAGAAACCAACCCAATGTCAGCACTCGAGCTGTATTCCTGGACCTCTTCGTAGGGAACTGCGGGATGGCAATGAACCCAATCAAAACGCTCCGCATAAGACTTGATCTCGTTTTCGAGGAGCCCGTATCCCATGAACACAAGGTGGATTCCGTCGTCTTTCATGGATGTCGACATCTCCAATAGTTGCTCTATGCCACGATTGTATGTAAACGCCCCTTGGTAAATGGCCATGAAATCAGCCTCAGAAAGCCCCAATTTTTCACGAAGAATGCTATTTTTACTGATTTCCTCCACCCTTCGGTGCGGAACGTTTCTAAGCAAAATGGGAGGCTTCATTCCGAAAGGAGTATACCGCTCCACATATGCCTTTCGAATGGAAGGGCTTACCACAAGGACCGCCTGAGCATATCGAATCAACCTGCGCTCCAACCATTGCACCAAGCGACGCTCCATCCCTGATTTCGCATTTCGTTCCGATTCAAATTCGTGGCAGTCATAGACAAGCTGGAGTCTTGGATTCAAGCACTTAGCAAAAATTCCAATCAGAAAAGCCTCGATGTCATTGCAATGCCAAGCATCAAATTTTCGATAACCCCAAATTGCTCGGCAAGCAATTTCAACAACCTTCACCCCACCAAAGATCATTCCTCGAGGCAATGCCTTTGTTCTCCAATTCAGGCGATGTACCTGAAATTGATGGCGATGCACCTCATGCTCTGGCAACCGCGAGCCTTGCAAGGCTACAACTGAGACATCATGCCCCGCATCAACCAACGATTTTGAAATCTTCAGCACCCGGTTGTCCCGGGTGAAGTCATTCAGGACCACATTGGCAATTTTCATGGAGTCTTCAAAGGACGCTTTCCTGCAGCATACATCCGCTCAATGATGTCCACCACTTTCAATCCTTCCAGTGCATTCGTTGTGATCTCACCTTTGCCATTGAGGGCCGCATCAATGTTCTCAAAAATGTAACCATGATTTGCCGCGGAGCCTTTATAATGGCCGTAATCATTGGCTGGATTCGAAGCGGGCAATTCGGGCATTTCATAGTCTTGGATGTTGCAATACTCCACTTCATTCATGTATTGCCCCCCCACTTTTACGGTTCCCTTTTCAGCGATGATGGTGACACTCGATTCGAAATTACGTTCCGCCACAGCGGTCGAAAAGTTTAAAGCACCAAACGCCTGATGTTTGACAAATTCAAACGTAATCAAACCGGTGTCTTCAAAATCTGTGTTCTCTTGGTGTGCGAAATCGGCGAAGCGACTTTGGATTTGATGGATGTCACCAAACACCCAATACATCAAGTCCACAAAGTGGCTGAATTGTGTGAACAAAGTCCCCCCATCCAAATCCAGCTTTCCTTTCCACGGAATTTTTCCGTAATAGCTATCGTCCCGGTTCCAATAGCATTGCACCTGCACCAAATGGATTTTTCCTAGCACACCAGAATCGACCAATTCTTTTAACCAGATCGAAGGCGGCGAATACCGGTTTTGCATGACACAAAAAACCTGCTTTCCTTTGGACAAAGCCGCATGCAAAATGCGCTCACCATCATGGCGAGTCAACGCCATGGGCTTTTCAATGACGACATGGCAGTTGGATTGGATGGCTCGAATTGCCTGCTCTGCATGAAATCCATTCGGAGTACAAATGCAAACGATATCCAATTCCGGATGCGCCGCCAAGAGTGCTTGATCCGAATGATAGGCGGGAACATCTACCTCAACTCCACAGGTTTCCTTGCTTCGGACATCTGCTATCGCTACCAATTCAAAGCCAGCGTGCCTTTGAATCATTTCCATATGGCGCTTTCCAATATGCCCTGCTCCTACAACTCCAAACTTGACCGTTTCCATAGTTCAAAAGTACCTTCACATTGACTCTATCTCCTTACTGAAGACTGAAAAAGTCGATAACCCCACGAAAATTCAAACATCAGCGGGTTTCGTTCTCCTTGAAAATACTCTGCACCAATTGAGAACAAACCAACGCTAGATTTAGCCACCAACCAGCTTCCAGCCATCAATTGGGGCAATTCCCTTTTTTGAATTATCGGTCCTTTGGGACTGTCATTGATCTCACCGTAGGAATGCATGGCGTGGCATTCAGACCTCCAGCGAACGGATTTTAAAATGCGCAAATCTGCTATGATTCCAGCGGCAACATAGTTATACGACCTAAATCCCTCAAGGAATACACTCTTCGCACCTGGCATCGGTTCAAATGGTGTGGCTTGAGCCAGTGAAGCTCTAAATG
>JAPKCA010000140.1 GCA_028823145.1 Flavobacteriales bacterium | reverse complement strand
CCTGGATCAGAAACCAAATCATTGACCGTCAATCGCACCTATGCCGAAAGTCGATTTGATGAAGACCTACAAACCGGGCTGCGTGTGGCCTAATTCAGTCCATGGCGAGGAAGGAAACACCGCTCATGCAGCAGTACAACCGGGTAAAAACCAATTACCCGGACACCTTACTGCTCTTTCGCGTCGGTGATTTCTATGAAACCTTCGGGCAAGATGCCATCACCGCTGCGAAGGTTTTGGATATCGTTTTGACAAAAAGGGGAAATGGGAGTGCCTCCGAAATAGAATTGGCAGGCTTTCCATACCATTCTCTAGACAACTACCTCCCTCGCCTAGTCAGAGCAGGACACCGTGTTGCCGTTTGCGATCAACTTGAAGACCCCAAACAAGCCGTTGGGATCGTCAAAAGAGGCGTAACTGAATTGGTCACTCCTGGCGTTTCATACCATGATCAGGTTCTACAAGCAAGATCCAACAACTATTTGGCTGCAGTTCATTGGACCAAAAAAGGGTGCGGCATCGCTCTACTGGACATATCAACGGGTGATTTCTCGGCTGCTCAAGGATCCCCCGATTTAGCTGATCGCTTGTTGCGAGCCCATCAGCCATCAGAGTTGCTTTTTGCAAAACCATTGGCTTCTGAAGTAACGGGGGCATTCGGGAATGACTGGCAAGCCACTCGATTGGATGACTGGGTTTTTCAAACGGATTATGCCGAAGAGAGAATTCACAAGCAGTTTGAAAGTGATTCTATCAAAGGATTTGGGTTTGAAGCTTCACCACTCGCCATCATCGCGGCAGGAGCTATCCTCCATTATTTGGAACATGCACAACATGATCGACCCAAACATGTGCGTCATATCCACCGACTCACCGAAGATGGAACGCTGTGGCTTGACCGCTTCACCATTCGCAATCTTGAACTGATTCATCCATCCCAACCCGATGGACGATCTCTGGTTGACACCATGGACCGAACAGGATCTCCCATGGGAGCGCGGTGCCTGCGGCGCTGGTTGCTCATGCCACTCACCGCTGCTCTGGAGATCACCAAACGGCATGAAGCCGTGGAATCATTTTTGGAAGATGACTCAATGCGTGCAGAGACATTGGCCCTTATGAGAGGTGTAGGCGATTTGGAACGGTTAGCATCTAAGGCGAGCTCAGGGAGAATCAACCCACGTGAATTGGTACAGTTACGCAATGGACTCAGTGGAACACACTCTTTGGCGGGCATCACCGAAGGTCAACCCGCTTTGTTGCCTTACCTCGAACGACTCACTCCGTGTGATGATTTATTGGATCGATTATCTCGTGAATTGGAAGACGATGCGCCTATTTCCGTGAGTAAAGGGTCGGTCATCAAAAAAGGGGTTCACGCAGAATTGGATGAATTAAGGCAACTTCGTTCTGATGCGAAAGGGGCGCTAGCGGCCGTTTGTGCGCGTGAAATCGAAAGAACCGGGATTGCATCACTCAAGATTGATTACAACCAGGTCTTTGGCTATTACTTGGAAGTGCGACACAAATACAAAGACCAAGTTCCTCCTGAGTGGATTCGGAAACAAACCCTGACCCAAGCAGAAAGGTACATTACCGAAGAACTCAAGGATCTTGAGTCACGCATTCTTGAAGCCCAAGAGAAAACGGGAATTTTAGAGCAGCAATGCTACGATTCATTGGTCCAAGGTGTGGGCAACGAAATTGGATCCCTCCAAGAAAATGCCCTGATCATTGGTCATCTAGATGTGCTCGCTTCTTTGGCCGATCTTGCTCAAACCAATGGCTACGTACGTCCAAGGATGCACGAAGAACATGGAATCCGGATTGCGAATGGACGACACCCGGTCATTGAAAAGGCGTTACCTCCTGGAGAATCCTACATTGCCAACGATGTGACGCTGGATGCAGAGCAAGCCCAAATTTTGATGATTACCGGACCCAATATGGCCGGAAAATCGGCATTGCTTCGGCAAACAGCCATCATCAGCCTCATGGCACAAATGGGTTCATTTGTCCCCGCTTCTTCCGCTGATTTGGGAATCCTTGATCGAATCTTCACCCGGGTAGGAGCTTCGGACAATATCTCATCAGGAGAATCCACCTTCATGGTCGAGATGAATGAAACGTCGGCCATTTTGAACAATTTGAGCGAGCGAAGTTTGATCCTGCTCGATGAGATTGGTCGTGGTACCAGCACCTACGACGGAGTGAGTATTGCATGGGCCATTGCTGAATACTTGCATCAACACCCAACCTATCGACCTTTGACCCTTTTCGCCACTCATTACCATGAGTTGAATGCGATGCAGGAGCATTTCCCCCGAATCCGAAACTTCAACGTCAGTGTGCGTGAAGTCGATCAACAGATTGTTTTTTTGAGAAAACTAGTGGCCGGCGGAAGCAATCATTCGTTTGGCATTCACGTGGCACAGTTAGCTGGCATGCCGAGGTCAATCGTAAAAAGAGCCGAAGCAGTTTTGAAACAACTCGAGTCCAATCGCAATCGATTGGACCAAGAAGGCGCAACGGATGGAGCCGCTCAAGGGCCGAACGTTCAGGATGCCAACCTGTCCATGGCGTCAGACGTGCAATTGAGTTTCTTTCAATTGGACGACCCTGTCCTAGAACAGGTCCGAGAACAAATCATGGATCTCGATATTGAAAACCTCACTCCCATCGATGCCCTCATGAAACTTCATGAAATCAAAAAATCTGTGAGTGGGTCAAAGGAATATTTGAAAAAGGCCTAAGCCAAAAAAAAGCTAGATGCAGCCCGAAATCAAAGGGTTGCCAGCAACAAATTCAAGTCCTTAAATGGCAAGTTCGCTTCTACAGCCAACCCTGCATGGATGAGGTTGCCCTTAAACATGTACACTCCAGAGCGTGCAACTCGATTTTGACGCACTGACGCTTCCACTCCACCGTCTGCTGCAAATTCCAGAAGCAGTGGAGCCATGATGTTGCTGAGGGCTTTTGAAGCTGTCCTGCTCACCCGAGAAGGCATATTCGGTACACAATAATGGATCACGTCCATTTCCGTATAGGTAGGCCGCTCATGCGAGGTAATCCGACTCGTCTCAAAACATCCTCCACGGTCTATCGTCACATCCACGATAACCGACCCCTTGCGCATTCCTGCGACCATCGGTTCCGATACCACCAACGGAGTCCTTTGACCAGTCCCTCGTATCGCGCCAATGGCCACATCCACCGTTTTTAAAGCCTCTTCGAGCACCGACGGCTGCAGCGTGGATGTCCACAAACGCTGACCTAATGCGTTCTGAAGCCGGATCAAGCGGTGGGGACTGTCATCGAAAAGCTTCACGGTAGCCCCAAATCCCAAAGCGGCACGTGCCGAAAATTCTCCCACCGTTCCGGCACCAATAATCACCACTTCTGTGGGGCGAACACCTGAAACCCCACCAAACATACTTCCTCGCCCTTTAGGGCCGGCCAACAATTCACCGGCGATGAGGACGGCTGAACTTCCTGCAATTTCCCCCATGGCACGCACCAATGGAAAAATGCCGTTGTCGTTTTGAATAAAATCCCACGCAATCGCCGTGACTTTCTTGGCAGATAGAGCAAGGATATTA
>JAPKCA010000139.1 GCA_028823145.1 Flavobacteriales bacterium | reverse complement strand
ATGTGTGTCTTCGGTTGGATGATGGGCGATTCTGCGGAACGAAATTCTCGTCGGGCTTTTGAAGAAATCGAATCGCATTATTTAGACCTTGAACGAGCTGTCCCATTGAAAAAAGAAAAGCTTCGGGTGTTCACGGGGAGCGTTCAACAAGGAACGTGGCATGCCCCGGGTGGTTCAAGCTTTATTGCCCAGCTTTTGAAAGATGCAGGAGCGGAATATATCCTGCAGGATCGAGTTGGAAGGGAAAACATCGAAATCCCTTTAGAAGAGATGATGGTATTGACGCAATCAGCCGATGCGTGGGGCTTGGTGTTGCATTACCCGGGCTTATTTGGAAAGGAAGAATTAATGGCTTCAGATGAACGGCACGCATGGTTGATGCCTGCTTCAGGAAGGGTTTTCGTGGCGAACACCTCTGATTGTGACTATTTTGGCTGGTGGGTCTCTAGGCCCGATGCCATGCTAGAAAACCTAATCGCTCTATTTCATCCTGATCTTATTCAGGTTCAATCTGACCAATCTTGTTTTGCATGGATCGCTCTGTAATGGCAAAGCAAAGATTGTTGTTGGGTTTTTCTGTCCTTCTTGTTCTCAATGCTGTGGGGCATTTGGCTTGGGGCCCTATGGAAATCTCATTGTGGGAGGCATTGACATGGGCGGAAGGTTCAAATTCAGTGGAAAGCGTTGTGATGTATGAAGTTCGATTGCCACGGGTGTTGACGGCCATGGCTGGAGGTGCTGGCTTGGCTTTGTCGGGATTGTTGTTGCAAACGTGGTTCCATAATCCATTGGCAGGACCTTCGGTATTGGGGATTAGTTCAGGTGCCAGCATGGGTGTCGCCTTGGTTGTGCTTTCCGGTTGGTCATGGGGTTGGATGGGAGTCAGCGCATCAGCGACCTTAGGGGGATTATTCTCCTTGATGCTAATTCTCGGTGTCTCCCGAAGATTCAGTGGAGTGGCGGCCTTGCTCATTTTCGGGTTGATGCTGAACTATGTCTTGGGAGCTTTGGTGACGGTTCTGCAAGCAGAAGCCCAACAAGACGCGTTGCAACAATTTGTGTTCTGGGGGATGGGTACATTTGGCCAAGCCCCTCTTTCTGTCGCCGCAGGATTGTCCATTTTGGTGATCATCGCAGGGGTTTGGATGCTCGGGAAAAGTCGGGCATTGGATGCTTGGACCTTGGGCTCGTTGACTGCACGAAGCATGGGAGTACATGAAGGAAGGTTGCAATGGACTGTAATTGGCACAACGGGGATCCTTGCGGGATGCATTACGGCTATTTGCGGACCGGTAGCATTCCTAGGTTTGGCCACTCCGCATTTGGTTCGGTTGGTGACATCTGAACGGAGTCACAAACGCCTCATCCCATTGACGATTGTTGCGGGAAGTCTGTTGGCGTTGGTCGCAGATTGGGGCGTACGTGGACCAGGATTGGATGGTGGAGGCTGGCCACTCAATGCCGTGCTGTCCTTATTGGGTGGCCCGTTGGTGATTTGGGTTTTGTTTCGCAAAACTTGGAATGCATGAAACCCACCTCCTCTCTTTTCCCCATTAAGTTCGAAGGGCTAGAATTGGGGTATACTGCCTCTTTGCCGCTTTGTCCGGCATTTTCTGATTCACTTGACGGAGCTGGAATTCATCTCGTTGCGGGTCGCAATGGTTCGGGAAAGAGCACTTTTATTCGGACCATTGCAGGTCTTCAAAAGCCCCTCAGTGGGGGAATTTACTGGGGCGAAAAGGGCCTCCGGGAACTCAGTGCATATGAGCAAGCTCAGGGCATAGCATTTGTTTCAAGCACGCCACCGAGGTCGTCTGGTCTTCAAGTCAACGAGGTGCTTTCATTGCTTCCGTCTTCTGAATTGGACCGTCAACGCGTTTTGGAAGAGGTCGATGCAGGAGATTGGGGCAAACGAAGACTTTCCTCATTGAGTGATGGGCAGGCACAGCGAGTCATGCTCGCTCGGGCACTTTTGCAGGACACACCATGGTTGGCCTTGGATGAGCCCACTGCTTTTTTAGATGCACCATCTAGATCGGCCATGTGGCAAACACTGACCCGTTTGGCTCAAAGTGGACATGCGATGCTTCTTGCGAGTCATGATTTTCAATATTTAGAAGGCAAGGAAGTTCTTAAATCCATTCACGCATTGACTGAAAAGGGGTGGAGCGACATCTCGGGAATGGAACGGGCATCGGAATGGGAGGCTTCTTTGTAAGAGCCGTTTTTTCGGATTATTTGGTAAGTCAATCGTGCCCCTAATCTCCCTGTGCATCGTAGTTTTGCTGCCAATCTTATTGGAATGCCCTCTTTGACTCGTATGATTTTGGCTTTGCTCATTCTTTCGTCCATACTGTGTGTGGTTGAATGGATGTCTTTCCGGCTTTTGGCTCGGAAATTTGGTGATTCCGTGAATTGGTGGATTTGGAAAAGAACCTGGCTGACCGGGACTGCTGTGATCTGGGCGGCGTTCATCGTCAATGGCCTGATGTGGCCTACTTGGCGCGTCACCCATCCGAGTCTTTTGTCTTTTTTGTCCGTCACATTTTTCGTGGTTTTTTTGCCCAAGTTGGTTTTGGCGGCTTTTCAATTGACGGATGATCTGCGTTACTTGACGCAAGCGGGGGTCAAAGGACTGACAGGTAGTCTGCGCCCTATATCACGTTCGTCTTTCATTAGTACCATTGGTCTGGGCGCCGCAGGGGTGACCTTTGCGAGCTTTTTACACGGTGTGATTTGGGGCAAGTACAACTACCGAGTTGAGCGAATGAAAGTGCCTATTTCTGGACTACCTAGTGCATTTGAGGGGCTTCGCATCGTGCAAATTTCAGATGCTCATCTGGGCTCATTCTCCGATTTACCGACGCCTGTTTTGGATGCATTGGAAAGCATTGCCGCCTTGAATCCAGACATCATTTTGTTTACCGGTGATCTGGTGAACACAGAGGCGTCGGAAGCTGAGCCATGGATTGATTCATTTTCTCGGTTGTCCGCACCGTTGGGTAAATTCTCCATTTTGGGTAACCACGATTATGCGGATTATGGTCCTTTTACCCCGGAAGAACGTGAAGCGAGCCGCAAGCGCATAAGAGAGATTCATGATGAAATGGGTTTTCATTTGCTGCTAAATGAACATGTGCATATCGAGCGAAATGGCGAAAAAATGGCGTTGTTAGGGGTCGAAAATTGGGGAAGAGGTTTTCACAAAAAGGCCGACCTCAAGAAGGCCATGGCGGGAAGTGAAGTTGAATCTATGTCCGCTATCTTGATGAGCCATGACCCAACGCATTGGGAAGAAGAAGTCATGGACGGTAAAGCTTCGATTGAATTGACGTTGAGCGGTCACACCCATGGGCTACAATTCGGAATTGAAATTCCATGGCTAGGCGTGAAATGGTCACCGAGTCAATGGAGGTACAAACGGTGGGGCGGATTGTATACAGAGTCAAATCAGCACCTGCATGTGAATCGTGGGTTTGGTGTGTTGGGATTCCATGGTCGGGTGGGTATGCCACCCGAGATAACCCTCTTGGAGTTGGAACAAGGCCAAGTAGTGTGAATTGGTATCTTCGCTGCCACGTGGCCGCGATCATGGTTGTGAACTAAATATTTAAGAAA
>JAPKCA010000045.1 GCA_028823145.1 Flavobacteriales bacterium | reverse complement strand
TATTTAAGTCATTCGGGTTGTTTTATGCATTGCTTTATTAAACAAATCAATACAGGAAATAAACAAGGCGCAGCGAAGACCATTTACGATTCAAATTGGATGGGAAATGCTTGTGGAACAATTTGTCCAACTGAAGTACTATGTGAAGGAGCGTGTGTCTATACAAATCAAGATGCTCCTCCTATACTCATCGGTCGACTGCAAAATCACGCAACCATTTCCGTCATCGAATCTGGCAAACAACTTTATTTCCCAGGAGAAGACAATGGCAAAAGGGTTGCCATTATTGGCGCAGGGCCTGCAGGGATTTCTTGTGCCTGTGAATTGAGAACTTTGGGATATGCTGTGGATATCTACGAAGCAAAGTCTCAGCCTTCTGGATTAACAGTCCATGGTGTCGCACCCTATAAGATTTCGAATGAAGAAGTGATGGCCGAGATGGACTACTTACAAAATCAACTCGGGTATCACATCTTTTACAATCATCCCATTTCTACGAAAGAAGAACTTAAAAAATTAGAATCGGATTACTCGGCAATATTTATCGGAGTGGGGCTTGGTACAACTGCACCACTGAAGATGACGGGCGAGAATCTGAAAGGAGTTCACGGCGCGGTTGAATTTATTGAAGAACTGCGCAGCAAGCATTCTGAAGTGAAAATTGCAAAGAAAGTTGTCGTGATAGGTGGGGGGAATACAGCCATGGATGCCGCCTCAGAATCCGCTAGACTGGGTGCCGAAGAAGTGACTTTGGCCTATCGAAGAGGAAAAGAAAGCATGGGCGCTTATGATTTTGAATACGATTTGGCAGTGAGCGCTGGCGTTAAAGGCTTGTTTCACGTTTCACCTGTTGAGATCATTGGGGGTGAGAGCGTGGAAGGAGTTCGCTTTGTCAAAACAGGACTTGTGAACGGAAGACTCACGAACATTGAAGGGTCAGAGTTTGTGGTTGCCTGTGAAATGGTGATTAAGGCAACCGGACAGGCCAAACAAGGCACGCTCCTGCGTTTAATTGACAAGTTAACGCTCGATGAAAAGACACGAGTTGTGGTCAATTCAGACACAAATCAAACAACTAACCCGATGTATTTCGCGGGTGGAGATGCCATTAATGGAGGCGCTGAAGTTGTAAACGGCGCCTACGACGGCAAACTTGCCGCGAATGGAATTCACCAATGGATCACACAAAACGAAAGACATGAACAAGAAAGATAAGATTGATTTGTCCATCAACTTCGCGGGAATAAAGTCTCCAAATCCTTTTTGGTTAGCCTCGGCACCTCCTACTAACTCAGGATATCAAATCATGAAAGCATTCGAAGCTGGATGGGGTGGTGCAGTTTGGAAAACATTGGGAATGCCTACGATAAATGTTTCAAGTCGTTATGGTTCAACGAACTATGGAAACTCCCGAATGGCTGGGTTTAGCAACATTGAGTTAATTACTGATCGACCTTTGGAAGACAACCTTCGCGAAATGGCAGAGGTGAAAAAATATTTCCCGGATCACGCGGTGATTGCCTCTCTTATGGTGGACACACGCCAAGAATGGGAAGATATTATCAAGCAAGTAGAAGATGCCGGTGCGGATGGTATAGAGCTGAATTTTGGATGTCCGCATGGAATGTGCGAGCGAGGAATGGGATCAGCTGTTGGACAAGAGCCCGAAGTATTAAAAACGATTGTTGAATGGGTAAAGGAAGCGGCGACGATTCCCGTGATCACAAAATTATCACCGAACATCACGCACATTACGGATCCAGGACTGGCAGCTGTACATGGAAAAACAGATGCGATTTCATTGATTAATACGGTGAAAAGTATTGTTGGGATTGACTTAGAGACATACGCTCCATATCCTGTTGTCGACGGGAAAGGAACTAACGGTGGCTATTGTGGTCCTGCTGTGAAACCCATCGCTTTGCATATGTTGAAAGACTTGATGCAGCATCCAGAAATTTCAAACACCCCAATTAGTGGAATCGGTGGCATTGAAACGTGGCGTGACGTTGTTGAGTTTATTCTTCTGGGCGCTACTTCCGTTCAAGTTTGTACGGCAGTGATGCACTACGGATTCGGAATTGTGCGAGAAATGGAAGCGGGATTGATCAATTTCATGGAAAATAAAGGCTATACCACGATTTATGATTTCGCAGGAAAAGCCCTTCCAAACGTCACCGAGTGGAAACATTTGAACCTGAAAAGTGAGGTGAGAGCAAAAATCAATGCGGACAAATGCATTGGATGTGATCTTTGTTATATCGCATGTGATGACGGTGCGCACCAGGCAATCGCACTGCCGACAGATGGAGGACGTATTCCTCTCATTATTGAAGATAACTGCGTGGGCTGTAATTTATGCTCACTTGTTTGTCCTGTAGAAGACTGTATCACGATGGAGAAGTTTGACGACGGGAAAGAGCACGAAACGTGGCACGAATTAACGGAGCAAAATAGAATTCCAAATACCTGGAATGATGACCGCGCGGGAGGTAAAGGACACTATGTTCCCGAACCCGCCGAGGCATTGAAGCACAAGCGCAAAGACAAAGCTGGGATTCGAAGCAAAACAATTTGAGAACGATGGATAAATTTATGCGCATCGCGATTGATGAGGCTAGAAAAGGCCTTTCAGAAGGGGGGATCCCCATAGGATCGGCCTTAGTAAAGGATGGGAAACTTGTTGCAAGTGGAAGAAACAAGCGTGTTCAAGAACAAAACCCCATTCTCCATGGCGAGATGGATTGCATGAATAATGCAGGCCGCATCGGTTCATATCGCGGTACGGTGATGTACTCAACGTTGATGCCATGTTATATGTGCGCTGGGACAATCGTTCAATTCAAGATTCCAAAAGTGATCGTCGGTGAATCAATGACTTTTGCAGGTGCACGTGAATTTATGGAAAGTCATGGTGTTGAGGTCATCGATTTGAACGATTCAGAATGTATTTCTATGATGGAGAAATTCATTCAAGAAAAACCTGAATTGTGGAATGAGGATATCGGCGAATAAACTTACTACAGGTTTAAATAGTTCATCGTTCTGATATACCAAAATCAGAAAAGCCCTATCTGACAAGTATAAACTTAGCCCATGAGATCTATACCTACTTCTTTGTTATGTTTTCGTATTCACTCTGATAAGCATAGTGTCTAATGAGCTTTATGTTAACCAATTTCTTCTTAATTAAGAAGTCTTCCACAACCTCCATGATTCCAATTCCTTTAAGCAGAAGATGGTTGTGTGGTTGATAGCCATTAGTGGTATGTTCCATAATCCCAAACATTAAATGAAGGGAAAAAGCAAGTAATGGAAAGATGCGTTACTTTCCGATACAGAAAGTGATTGACGCTGATTATCAAAGGATTACACCCATGAGGTACAAATGAGGTACAATCAAGCCTTCTAAGCGGTGTTTGCCCGGGATTTGTATAGGCTCTGTTTGAAGACTGGAAGTTGTCAATATCCCCCGGTAATCTCAACGTTTAAAAAATCAACGCACATGATAATCATTGTACTTTCAAAGGTTATTGATTTCTACGATTTTGTTTTAGATTTCATGAATCAAATCATACGCCATGAGAGTATTCACGACGATTTTGCTGCTGCTAACTTTCGTATTCCCTGCTTTTGGTCAAGGTCTTTCTCCATGCAATGGTGCTACATCCATAACATATCAAGGCTACGATTACGACATCGTAGAGATTGGCGATCAATGCTGGTTTGCAGATGATTTGCAATCAACAGCTTTTCGAAATGGCGATTTGATAGATTTTGCCGAGGAAGTTGGATATGAGATTGGAAGTGTCTCGCCTGTTTACGCGGAGAGTGAAATAGAAGGAAATGGAAGTTTTGGCAAGTTGTACAACTTGTACGCTGTAACAGATGATCGGGGACTATGTCCACAAAATTGGACTGAAGCAACTGGGTTCAATTGGGAGACTTTAGGAGCATATATCTCTTCGAATTACGCTGTTTTACCAGGGAGTGCTCTAAAAAGTGATACTGATTGGGAAGCGGGTCAAGGAGTGGATTTAGTTCAAGGAGTGGATTTATTTGGATTTAATGCAAAGCCTGGAGGCTATTACAGCCAAGGCACTTGTTTTTCTGGATGGGAACCAAATAGCATTGGCATATGGTGGGCAAGATCTGGTCAAGGGCCTGCACTAATTAACTCCGCTCTCTTTTATTTGGAAAGTGGTGATGGGGTTTTGCATGAGGCCGACTGTATTCAAGGGTTTTGCGCCTCAGTTCGTTGCATGAAGGCTGGTGGAATAGTTCTTGACCCGGGCTGCACAGATCCCGATGCTACAAACTATGACGCAACGGCAACAGCCGACGATGGAAGCTGTGTTTACCCTCCAGGACCCTGCAACAATCAAACGTCAGTGACTTACCAAGACTACGAGTATGATATAGTAGAGATTGGTGATCAGTGCTGGTTTCAAGAGAATTGTAGGTATTTGCCAAGTGTTTCACCACCAAGTATTGGCAGTTCGTCAGAACCTCATTACTATGTTTATGGATATTCTGGTGATGATACTGAATCCGCTGAAGCCACATCAAATTATGATGCTTATGGTGTATTGTATAATGGTGCTGCAATTGCAACCGAAAGCATGTGTCCAAATGGTTGGCACGTTCCATCAAGTGGAGAATTCGATCAACTAAGTGGACTTTTTGGAGGCTCTTCTGTTGCAGGTGATGCATTGAAAGATAATGTGCTTTGGAATGGTACAAACTCGAGTGGTTTCAAGGCTTTACCTGGGGGCTATTATGATGAAATTGGTAATTTTGATTGGATTGGGGATAGAGCCACATTTTGGACATCTTCAGGTCAATCGCAACGTTTTATAAACGGATATAATTCAATAGTTGACGCAGCAGGATATAACGTTCAAAATGCTATGTCAGCTCGGTGCGTTACGGAACAACTAATTGTCTCAACCCCTGGCTGCACAATTGAACAAGCATGCAACTTTAATCTTGAAGCCAACTTTGATGATGGTTCATGTGCTTTTGCAGGAGATGGGTGCGACGACGGCGACGAGTTCACGGAGAATGACGTCTACTCTGATGATTGTGAATGCTCAGGAATGGAGGTGGAAATAGTCCCGGGTTGTGTTTACGAAACCGCTTGCAACTTCAATCCCGAAGCCAATCAAGACGATATGTCTTGCTCGTTCCCTGGTGACTCCTGTGACGATGCTGATGTCAGCACCGGAAATGACACATACACAGATGACTGTGATTGTGTTGGCGAGCCATTAGCTGGCGGCTGTACATACGAGTCAGCTTGTAACTTCAATCCTGATGCTCAGTTCGACGACAACAGCTGCGTTTTCATTGGCGACACCTGTGACGACGGTGACTCAGAAACAGAGGATGATGTAATCAATGCTGATTGCGACTGTGCGGGCAATCCGGTTACTTCGGTTAGCCAATTGGACGTTGAGTCCTTGTCGGTATATCCAAATCCAGTTTCCGATCAATTGACAGTTGAGCTTGGCTCGCTGCAAGGAACAAGCGTTCTGGTGAAAATATTTGACTCACAAGGCAAGCTGGTTTTTGATCAGAATAGAACAGGGACATTTATCATAGACGTTTCGACTTATAACACAGGAGTCTACTCCATTCGTGTCGAGAGTGAGTCAGAAGTGATAAAGGCTCAGTTCATAGTTGAATAACCAAACCGCACCCGAGTTCCTTAGGGAAATAGTTTGGTTTGCATCGGTTACTTTCCGATGCAAAAATTACTGAAAATGTGATTCAGGATGTCTTCGGGATCGATCGCGCCTGTGATGGTTCCTAAGTGATACAGGGCCTGACGCACATCGCTTGCCACGAGGTCCCCAGGAATGTCATTGCTCAAGCCAGTTCGCGTCGCTTGCAAGGATTGACGGGCTTCCATCAATGCTTCGTAATGGCGAAGATTGGTGATGATGACCGAGGCATTGGACGTGTCATGGGCGCCCCAATCCAAGAGTTGTTTTTTCAATGCATCCAATCCCGTTCCCTGTGATGCAGAGATGTCGATGGAAGGCCATGCATCGAGCGATGGAGCAGAGGAGATGTCCGTTTTGTTCCAAACGGCGATGATTTTTGTGTCGTCGGCCGTTTGGAGTTCGGTCAGTGCTTGTTCCGCGTCAGCGGCAGAATCTTGGCTGGCGTCCAACACGTACAAAATCATCGCAGCACTGCGGGCTTTTTCCAACGCGCGTCGGATGCCTTCAGACTCGATGTCATCTTCGGTGGCCCGCAGGCCCGCCGTATCGATGAACCGAAATTTGGTCGATCCGAGAATGCACGTGTCTTCAATCGTATCACGGGTGGTTCCAGCAGTCGGGCTAACAATGGCCCGATCATCCCCGAGTAGGGCATTGAGAAGGGTCGATTTCCCTCCATTCGGTGCTCCCAAAATGGCCACCGGAATGCCGTCTCGGATGGCGTTTCCTTTTCGGAATGAATCAGCCAACGCGCCAATGCGTTCGAGTAAATCACCCAAGAGCAGATCGAACCGTTCTCGGTCTGCAAACTCGACGTCCTCTTCGGCGAAGTCCAATTCCAATTCGAGAAGTCCAGCAAAACCGATCAATTCAGTGCGCAATGCGTTGATCTCCTTTGCGAATCCACCACGGAGCTGGTCCATCGCCAACCGGTGCGCTCCGGCATGCTCTGATGCAATCAAATCACCAACGGCTTCCGCTTGGGTCAAATCCATTTTGCCATTCAAAAAAGCACGGGCTGTAAACTCGCCGGGACCCGCGTGCCTGCAACCGGCATCCAGCAGTGCTCGAACAGCCTCAGATTGGATGAATGTTGAGCCATGGACGCTGATCTCTACGGTGTCTTCGCCTGTGTATGTTCCCGGAGCGAGAAACACCGTAGCGATACATTCATCGATGACGGTGCCATCGGAATCTTTCATCCTACCGAAGACAGCTTGGTGCGATGCGACCTGGGTCAGATCCTTCGAAAAGGTCTTGCAAGCCAATGCGATGGCATCTTTCCCGGAAACCCGAACGACCGCAATTCCGCCCATGCCGGCTGGCGTGGATAGGGCACAAATGGTTTTTCCATCAATTGCGGCAGAGATTCCTCGGTTCATGGGGCGAAAATCGCCTAAATTCGCGCCCCGAACAACCCATTGTCCGAATCATGAGTGTACTCGTCAACAAAGACTCCAAAATAATCGTCCAAGGATTTACCGGAGGAGAAGGAACTTTTCACGCCGGTCAGATGATCGAATACGGAACGAAGGTTGTCGGAGGCGTGACCCCTGGGAAGGGTGGTCAAGAGCACTTGGGCAAACCTGTGTTCAATACAGTGAGCCAAGCGGTTGAATCCACAGGAGCCGATACGAGCATCATTTTCGTCCCACCAGCATTTGCGGCTGATGCAATCATGGAAGCTGCAGATGCGGGCATTCGTGTGATTATTGCGATCACAGAGGGAATTCCTGTGTCTGATATGACCCGTGTGAAGGCTTATATCGACAACCGCGACTGCACATTGATTGGTCCGAACTGTCCGGGCGTCATGACAGCAGGTGAATCGAAAGTGGGCATCATGCCTGCATTTATTTTCACACCTGGAAGGGTTGGCATTGTTTCTAAATCAGGAACGTTGACGTATGAAGCGGTGGATCAGGTGACCAAGGCGGGTATGGGACAATCAACGGCTATCGGAATTGGTGGTGACCCCATCATTGGCACCACCACCCTCGAAGCTGTTCAGTTGTTGATGGCTGATGACGATACCGATGGCATCGTTATGATTGGCGAGATCGGGGGCGATTTAGAGATCAAAGCAGCCCGTTGGATTGAAGCGCACGGAACCAAGCCAGTGGTTGGTTTTATCGCTGGGGTGACGGCTCCTAAAGGGCGAACCATGGGCCACGCAGGCGCCATTGTAAGCGGAGAAGAAGAAAGTGCGGAAGCCAAAAAACACATTTTGCGTGAATGCGGCGTTCACGTGGTTGATAGCCCGGCAGATATCGGAGCCAAAATGGCTGAGGTGTTGGGCGTTACGGTCTAATCAGATTTCGCGGCCCACGGGATGAGGCACGGGCGTTTTCCAACGGCCATTGGTGAGGTCTGGAATATCCATTCGCGCAGAACCATTGGCTACGGACTCTTCGGACAAGGCGCCCACAAGTGACCAGAGGGCCCCATCGTAGATATTCAGGTCCAGCGACACTCCTTTGTTCAAACAACGGATCAATCGGTACATCATGACAAAATCCATGCCCCCGTGCCCTTGCTCGTGTTCGTCGGCGAGTTTTTGCAAACGCGTCCAAAGCGGATGGGCATACCGGTCTTGGTATTCGGCTTTTTGAGCATCTTCTGACCATCCGTGACCGCCCCATGTAGGACCGTGATCGATATAAAGTCGAGAGGGGTAACCGTAATGGGTTGCTTTGGACCCAACGACTTTGTCAAGTCGCGTGTATGGACGGCCGCTGTGCACATCGAATTGCAACATGATGGATCGTCCCTGTTCGGTGCCGATCAAGGTGGTATTGACATCGCCACAAACTACTTGGTTGGCGAGTGCTTGCATCGCGGGATCTTCAGAACCACGCAGCGCTTCGGACAAAGCGGCTTCCTTCGAGCTCATCGAGGTCAAATGGGACAAATTGTCTCCACGTAAAATATCAAAGTACATGCACACGGGGCCAAGTCCATGAGTCGTATACAGGTTTCCGTCGCGCTTAAGGTGGTGCTTCAAGCGCCATTGGTCTTCGTAGTAAGTAGGATCCAGCATGTGCTGCCGGAGATCGTGCAAGTAGGCACACTCTGCATGGGTGACGGTTCCAAAGACGCCTTCTTCAATCATCCTCAACAGCCACAATTCTTCTTGATTGTAGCAGCAGTTCTCCAACATAATGCAATGCTGCTTCGTCTCTTCCGATGTGCGAATCAACTCCAGACAATCGTCGGGGGTGTATGCGATCGGTACTTCAGAAGCTGCGTGAATTCCATTTCGCATGGCGTGGAGCGCCATGGGGGTGTGCCATTCCCAGGGTGTGCAGATCAGAGCGAGGTCAGCTACTTCAGGCCGAAAGGCATCTTTCCAAGCTTCATCGCTCCCTGTAAAAGTGGCGGGTACATTGGTTTGAAAGGAGCGGATTTTCTCCAAAGCCTTTTGCACCTTGTTCGGATTGATGTCGGAAATGGCGGTGATTTCGGCATGCCCCTCTTTGACTAACCAGCTCAGCATATCGATCAGGCTCGTACCTCGATTTCCCAAACCGGCGAGTGCAATTCGAACCTTCGGAATCGGATCCGCTTTTAGATCAAAGGCGCTGCCATCGATTCCCTTCGTTCGGATGCGATCCGCGATCGGTGAGGTTTTTGAAATGGAATTGTCGCCCAGTCGAAAGGCGGATAAGAGGCTGCCGATTCCGAGCAGACCACTAAATTGGAGGAAATCTTTGCGGCGCATGTGCCGAAAGGTAATCCCGAAAGTGACTTAAGCCTTCAAGCGATAAACCCCCGGACTCCGGGGTTCCAAAACCAACGCTGCAAGGCGCTCTGCATCTGCCGGGTGTTTGATAAAGTCTGAATCCGAGGTGTCGATCCAGAGGATGCGCGAACCACGTGCGTAGCGGTAATGCCGTTCGTAATGGTCCGCGATTTTATCCAAGTATGCATCCGGCATATCTTGCTCATAGCTTCGTCCGCGTTGGGTGATTTGGCTTCGAATTTTAATCCGATTCGGGTTGAGGATGGCAACTACTTCTGGCTGGGCTACTTGGACTTCCATCAATTTGAACATGGTCTGAAAGAGTTTGAATTCCTCAGCCGGCAAATTGGCCTTGGCGAAAATCATGCTCTTGACAAAGCTGTAATCAGCAACGAGCATTTGCCGAAACAAATTCCGAGCACCCAATCTTTCGCGCATTTGTCGGTAGCGGTCACTCACAAATGTCAATTCCACACTGAGCGCGTACCGTTCTTGATCTTGATAGAATTTTTCTAAGAATGGGTTTTCTTGAAATTGCTCCAGCATCAACTCACTCCCCAGGTACTCGGAAAGCCACGAGGCAAAGGTGGTTTTCCCGGCGCCGATGTTGCCTTCGATGGCGATATATGCATAAGGGGATTTCATGAATTTCTTGCTGTTGAGTTCAATCGAGCGTCGGTTCCCAGAGGTGCACGGAAGATACGTCCGGGCAGTCCTTCAGCAAGCGAGCAACTGTTGGTCCTCCAAGAGTTGGGCGCAATTCTGGGGCGATATCTGCCAAAGGAAGCAACACAAATTTCCGCAAGTGCATTCGCGGGTGGGGCAGGATCAATTTGGAGCTATTCCATTCCATTCCATCCATTGCCAATAAGTCGATGTCAACGGTTCGTGAGACATAACCAACCGCTGAGCTGGGCCGTTCACGACCCAGTTGCTGTTCAATTTCGAGCACGTCCCGGATGAGGTCTTCAGGATCTGAAAGTTCGAGATTTTGAAAGGCAACTACTTGATTCAAAAAATCGGGTGTTCCCGAAGGCATCCCCCAGGCTGGGGCACGGTAACGTCGGGAAATCAGGGGTGGTGTATTCCACCTGGATGCCATCGCTTCAATGGCAGAATCCAACAACAATGCTCGATCTCCGAGGTTGCTTCCTAATCCGATGTATGCCCGTGCTAACATGGTGCAAACATGGCGCAAAAAAAGAATAACTCCACCTGTTGGTTTTTCTTCGTGGGGGTCAATGGGGGTCAATATGATTCGAGATGTATTTATTTGCATTTATTCTAAAACTAGAGCCCTCAAAACATTCAATGAATGCGCTATTTTTGTGGCACTAAACATCTCATTATGTCATTTTTCAAAAGTGTAGCGTCTTCTTTTGTCGGAGCTTCTCTAGCGCTCCTTATCAGCGGAACATTGTTGATTTTCATTTTTGTCGGAACCCTGGTCGGAGGGGTGATGGGGGCAATCGGAGGAGAAGATGGAGAAGGTGAGGAGGAAGAAACAAAAGATCAAACGGTTCTCGTGATGGAGTTTGATGGTCCGATCATGGAACGAAGTTCAGCGCAACCTTCGATTGATTTTGGAGGATTGGGAGCTTCAACGGGTATGGGATTGCAAGACTTGATCCATGGTTTGGAGGACGCGGCGGCTGATGAGCAAGTTGAGGGCATCTTCATGCACGTGGAGTCTGTTTCTGCCTCACCCTCAACGATGGAGGATGTGCGCCAGGCTTTGGCTCAATTTCAGCAGTCGGGCAAATGGATTGTAGCCTGGAGTGAAATGAGCACGTTGGGAAGCACATACCTCACATCTTCTGCTGATGAAGTGTATTTGCACCCCAACGGTTATGCAGATTTTAGTGGTATGCGATTGCAAACCACTTATTTCACAGGGATGCTAGAAAAATTAGGGATCGGCATGACCGTCTTACGTGGGCCAAATAACGCTTTCAAGAGCGCCGTCGAGCCTTTCACACGGAAGAGCATGAGTGCTTCGAATCGTGTGCAAATGGAAGCTTTGTTGGATGGTGTTTGGTCCACTGTAAGAAGCGGTATTGCGGAAGGACGGGACATTTCAGAACAACAAGTTGATGAGATAGCGGAAAATTTGCAATTGCGTGTAGCACAAGATGGAGTGGATCTAGGCTTGTTGGATGGCTTGCTTTATGAGGATGAAGTCAAAGATTTAATCGAGGATCGGGTGGGTGAAAAACCGGCCTATTTATCTTTTGAAGATTATATTTATTCTGAATCCACGGAGGAGATGATGGAGGGGCTTGACTTTTCATTTGCATTTGGTGAGCCAAAAGGTGAAAAGGAAGAAGATGAACCTCTTGGTGGGTCCTTGGCCGTCATTTATGCGGTTGGTGCCATTGAATCCGGAGAGGGAGATGACCAAACCATTGGCTCTGAGACTATTTCCAAGGCGTTGCGTCAAGCTCGACTTGCGCCAGATGTTAAGGCTGTGGTGTTGCGTGTCAACAGCCCAGGCGGGTCTGCTTTGGCAAGTGATGTCATTTGGAGGGAAACCCAATTGTTGAAAGAGGCGGGCAAGACCTTTGTCGTGAGTATGGGAGATGTGGCTGCATCTGGCGGGTATTACATCAGCGCTGGGGCAGATCAAATTTTCGCGAATGCCACAACCATCACAGGCTCTATCGGGGTGTTTGGTATGATTCCAACAGCGGGGGAATTGCTAAAGGACAAAATGGGATTGGCATTCGATGACGTGCGTTCTCACTCCCATGCGGGGGTGGGTTTGGATGCTCCTCTTGATGAATTGCAAATGGAAGCGATGAATGAATCCATTGCAGACATCTACAACGATTTTGTATCGCTTGTAGCAGAAGGGAGGGGCAAGACATTTGATCAGATCGACGAAATGGCTCGCGGACGGGTTTGGACAGGTTTGGACGCGAAGGAGCAAGGATTGGTCGATGCCATTGGGAACCTAGATGATGCATTGGCTGCGGCAGTTGAGCTGGCTGGCTTGGATTCTTTGTCTGACGATGATATCGTTTACCTGCCAAAACACAAAGACCCTATTCAGCAGTTAATTGAGGATTTCGCCGGCGTGGAATTGACTTCCGAAGTCCTTCAGGCCGTTGGAATTTCGCCTCAAAATGCAGGAGAATTGATGCGCATTCGTCGCATGTTGGAATCCGGTGATCGGATCCAAGCCCGCATGCCTTATTTGATTGAGATTAAATAAAGGGCAGCCGTAGGTCCGTTAACTTGCGGCATGGTTTTATCGATTCATCGGATTTTTTGGACTGCCCCTGTGGTAGCCTTGCTAGTATGTTTCATGGCTTGTCAGAAACAGAAAGGCTTGCCTTACGATGCTTTGGACCCAGAGACTTCTCCTCCGGCGCCTTCAAAATCAACCATGTTGACCGTTGCTCCTTACGTGCTTCTTGGGGCCGAAGTGTCTGGTGACTCGCTCTATGTGAATGTACAGTATGGCGGAGGTTGCGGGGTGCATCAATTCGAATTGCAAGTAGCCGGTCCTCCGATGAAAAGTTTACCGCCCAAGCAGATGATGCAGTTGAAGCACAAAACTTCAGGTGATCCATGTAGGGCGTTGATTCAAGAAGTGGTTACATTTGATTTGAAACCTTATCGTCTCAGTCCTCATGGCGTGACGATTATCCTGCTTGATTCATTGAACATCCCCTATTCGTATGATTAATTTTATTAAATCGTCGGTATTTGCTTCGTTGGTATTCACGTTTTTTGCGTGCCATTTGACCTTGATTACATCGGCTCAGTTGAGTTACGGGGGGCAACCCAATTGGTCATTTGATACCGAGGAAATTCCGGCCTATCGATTGCCTGCAATTGATCGTGTTGCACTGGATGCTGCGGATGCCGTAACCGACCAGTACAAGGAGGCTCCTTGGCGTTTCGGAGTGGAGTTTGACGTGGACATTTCGCCTTCTCAAGATGGGTTGTGGACCGTCGAAAATGGGGAGCGCGTGTGGCGAATGCGATTTGACAGCCCGGGCGCCTTGGCAATCAGTTTTTTCTTGGATGCTTTTGAAGTGCCAAAAGGAGCGAAGTTGTTTTTGTGGAGCACAGATCGGGTGGATTTTATTGGCTCATTTGATCACCGAAACAACAAAGAATGGGGGAGCCTCGCTGTGGGTCAAACTGCTGGTGAATCGGTGGTGATGGAATACCATGAGCCACTGGGTGCCGAATTCGAAGGGGTGCTCCACGTGGGGCAAGTCATTCACAGCTACCGGAGTTTGTATCGCCATGCGGAGGAATTGCAAGATCGTGGTCCTTACGGAAATTCAGGCGCTTGCAACATCAATGTGAATTGCCCGGAGGGAGCCACTTGGTCAACCGAAAGCAAAAGTGTCGCTTTGATTCTTCAAGGAGGGTTTGCGGCATGCACGGGTGCGTTGGTCAACAACACCTTGCAGGACGGGACACCTTATTTTTTGACAGCCAACCACTGTTTGGGTAACCCCAATAACTGGATCTATTTGTTCAACCATGAAATTGCAGGTTGCACTGGAAGCACCAACAATGCACCGACCACAGATAACGTCAGCGGCGGCACATTGAAAGCCAGTAACAGCGGCAGTGATTTTGCGTTGATCGAGTTGAGTGAAACGCCCCCTGCATCCTACAATGTGCAGTTTGCTGGTTGGGATGCATCGGACGACAATCCTTCTTCAGTCACCTGTATTCACCATCCCAGTGGAGATGTCAAGAAAATTTGTTTTGATGAAGATGGCCCCAATACTCAAAGCCAAGGCGGCGCGGCCGTATGGTACATTAGTCAATGGGAGGCCGGCGTAACCGAGCCAGGGTCTTCTGGTTCGCCGTTGTTTGATCAAGACCACCGCGTTGTGGGACAATTGTACGGCGGAACTGCCGCATGCTCTGGATCAGTGAACAATGGTCAGCCAGATTGGTACGGTCGTTTCGGGGTAAGTTGGGATGGAACATCTGCGTCGACACGTTTGCGCGATTGGTTGGACCCAAGCAACTCGGGGACGCTGGTGATGGATGGGTGGCCTGAAGGCTCCGTTTCGTTTGCAATCGATGCAGGGATTCAAGTTTTGGGGATGCCTGGAGAAGTTTTGTGTGGAGTTGAAACCATTGAGCCCTCGGTGACGATCACCAACATGGGGACGGAAACATTGAATTCTGCAACCATTTATTATAGCCTAAACGGGGCTTCGGCCTCTAGCATTGACTGGACCGGTTCGTTGGCTCAGTATGAAGCAGATGAAATTCAATTGCCAGCTTTGACTATTGCGGATGGCACCAACGAGCTTGAGGTGTGGTTGGAAAACCCGAATGGAGGAGAGGATGAAAATAGCTTGAACAATACGATAACGGAGACATTCACTTCATTTGCAGGTCCAACCTTCAATTTTCAACTTGTGTTGATTTTGGATGATTATGGCAGCGAGGTCACGTGGGAATTGCGTCGGTTGGGGCAAGTTATTTATACGGGAGGCCCTTATCAAGATGACTTAGTTGGCACAGATGTCGTGTTGGACCTTTGCTTGGAGGAGGGTTGATACATCTTCGAAATCAATGATAGCTGGGGCGATGGTTTATGCTGCGAGTATGGTGAAGGCAGTTGGAACATTTTAGATCCAGATGGTGATTTGGTGGCATCGGGGGGGGAGTTTACAGATTCCGAGCAAGAACAATTTTGCACTTCGGCCATGGATGTTGGCCACACAGCGTTCCAGAATAGGCCGGTTGTATTTCCAAACCCTGCGCAAGATGTGCTCACATTGATGGCGCCTGAGTGGGAAGGCGCCAACTGGAATTGCTTCGATGCATCTGGTCGACGAGTGGCCCAAGGTCAACTTCAATCTCAAGAGTTGGTGTTGACGGTGGATCATTGGGCATCGGGCTTTTATCACATGGTGCTGTCGCATCCTCAGCTTGGTGTGCAAGCTATTCAATGGAGTTTGGTGGACTGATTAGAGCATGGAATTGCTGAGCAACATGTGGAAGGGTTTGACAGCTCTTTGGCAAGTTGCTCCTTGGGCATCGTCGATATGTATGATCATGTTGGTGCTGTTTTTATTGCACGAATTTTTATTGACGCGCTTCGCGAATAATGCGGGTAGGGCCAAAAACGCGGCGCCAACAGTCGATGCCACTTCTGTCAGTGTGGTCGTCTGCATGAGAAACGGAGCGCACCACTGGCCAAAGCTTTGGGAGGCACTTCAAATGCAACAATTGAATCATTGGGAACTGGTGGTTGTTGACGATGGATCGACAGATGAAACCGCGGCATTGCTCGATCAGGCTCAGAAGGAAAGCAAAGGAGTGCATTGGAACCGACAGATTTGTCAAAATTCTCGGACGGGTAAAAAAGACGCTTTGGAATTGGGGATTCGCTCGGCTAAGGGGTCCAACATACTGGTGACAGACGTCGATTGCGTGCCTTCGAGTCCTCATTGGATTTCGAAAATGGTTGAGCCCTTGGAGCAAGGAAGCGATGCCGTGATTGGGGTGAGTTTCCCAAACATCAAAACGGCTAAAAGAATCTGGGGTAAACTGCAGATGTTGGATGCCTTACGCATTGCGAGGTCTTATGTGGGATGGGCCGAAGCTGGAATTCCATACATGGGGGTTGGTCGTAATATGGCCTACCGAAAATCGTTGTTTCAGGGATTTGATGGCCACCGAGATTTGGCTTCCGGAGACGATGATTTGCTGATGCAATCGTGGTTATTGAGCGGCCCGTTAAGGGTTCAAGTCGTGTTAGATCACGACGCGCAAACCCACACGTCAGCTCCGGAGGGGCCTGCTGCATGGGGGCGCCAGAAGAGGAGGCATTGGAGCACTGCGGTTCGATACAGTGGCCTGCATCGCATGGGATTGTTGATGCCCACCCTCCTTTTCTTTGGGTGGATTTCAGCCGCTTTGCTCTGGATTTGGGCTGGAATAGAAGCGGGGGTTTTGCACAATGTCTTATGGATAGTCGGTGCCATGGCTGCGGGTGCTTGGGGCATCCCGGTGCTTAACTTTCGGTCGTTCGCTGAAGTTTGTGGCTTTCCAAAATCCAGATGGAATGTGGGTTGTTTACAACCTGTTTTGGCATGTTGGATTTGGGGGCAAGCATGGAAGGGGATGTTGACTACTCGATCCGAGGAGCAATGGGACCTTTGATGTACCACGGCAGAAGAGAACCACCAAATCCCGTTTGATCATTTGCTTCGGCAAATCCTACTGATTGCATAAATGCAGAACATGGAAGTGAATCCCAATCTTTCAGATAAAGCCCGATACGACTACGCCCTGGTTTTGCGTGCAACCAAAGAGAAGGATCAAAAAGCCTATGCTGAATTGATGCAACGCTACCGGGATTCGATCTTTCATTTGGTCAATAAAATGGTCTTCAACTCTGACGATGCAGAGGATTTGACCATGGAAACGTTTAGCAAGGCCTTTCAGCGTTTGGAGCAATACACACCGGCGTTTGCATTCTCAACCTGGTTGTTCAAAATTGCATCCAATCACACCATTGATTTCATCCGCAAAAAGCGAATAAAGGCGCTATCGCTGGATCAGGGTTTCCGAAATGAAGATGGAGATTCGATGGAAATTCATGTCGCCGATGATCGCCCCGATCCATTCCAGTCTTTGGAAAAGAAAGAACGTGTGGAACGCATGCGGCATGTCGTAGGTCAGCTCAAGCCAAGGTATCAGCGATTGGTTGAGTTGCGTTATTTCGAAGAACAGAGCTATGAGGAGATTTCCGAAGAGCTCGACTTGCCATTGGGAACCGTAAAGGCGCAACTTTTCCGAGCCCGTGACATCTTGTTTCAGGTGATGAAGGAGGTCCGAGAAACCATCTGATGTTCGATTACGATAAATTTCTTCCGGGGTTGCCGCTTGGGGCGGCCGATCAATTGAATCAGTTGGCACCCATTTACAACGAATGGAATGCAGCCATCAATGTGATTTCACGCAAGGACATGGAGG
>JAPKCA010000138.1 GCA_028823145.1 Flavobacteriales bacterium | reverse complement strand
AACTCCACCTCGTTTAGCTCGTAAAGGGAAAATGTGCCCAGGTTTCCCCAATTCTGTTGGGGAGGTATTCGGATTGATCAACGCTTGAATCGTTTTGGCTCGATCTTGGGCCGAAATGCCCGTTGTGCATCCGTGGCCCATGAGATCCACTGAAACGGTAAATGGGGTTTCGTAGGCCGCATTGTTTGTTTGCACCATCAGTTCGAGTCCCAGTTCATCGCAACGGTCTTCGACGAGAGGAACGCAAATCAATCCACGGCCATGGGTTGCCATAAAATTGACAACCTCGGGCGTGACCTGACGGGCAGAAATCAAGAAATCACCCTCGTTTTCTCTGTCCTCGTCATCGACAACAATGATGACTTCTCCTTGGCGGATGGCCTCAATGGCTTCCGGAATCGTATCCAACATGCTCATGGCACAAAAGTACATCGGAGAATGGGCTTGTGCAGCGTTAACTTTGCACCATGATTTTACCGATAGTAGCATACGGTGATTCGGTCCTCAAGGCCGAAGCTGAAGAGGTGCAAAATGGGCACAAGGGATTGAAAGATCTTATAGCGAGCATGTGGGAAACCATGTACGAAGCTGATGGCGTTGGGCTTGCCGCTCCTCAAGTAGGGGAAAGTATTCGGATGTTCGTTGCCGACGGTTCTCCTTTCGGTGAAGGAGAAAAGGGTGATCCGGATTGCGTCGATTTTCGCAGGGTTATGATCAATCCGGTGACTTTTGATGAATCGAAAGAAATGAGTGAAATGGAAGAAGGATGCCTATCCATCCCAGGCATTCGAGAATTGGTAAATCGTCCAGCAGAAATATCTGTGGAATACTACAACGAAGACTGGGAACTCAAGGAGGAACGCTTAAAAGGCCTCCCGGCCCGTATTGTGCAGCACGAGTATGATCACCTCGACGGCACATTGATTACCGATCACATCACTCCAATGCGTCGCCGATTGTTGCATGGCAAACTTCGGGACATTGGATTGGGTAAAGTGCCTTCTGATTACCGGATGCGTTATCCCCAATCTAGGAAAGGATGAAGTATTGGGGATGGAGAATAAGCTGCATCATCTTGGTGGTTGGCTGTGGGTCGGATTCACCGGAGGACTCACCGGGAATTGCCGAGTGCGCATCGATTGCAATGGAAATCAGCGATCGAGAACAAAGGTTGTTTGGTGACGAAGGGGAGCTTGAACCGGAAGTTGAGGTCAGAAGCCAATTGATGGAGTTGTACGCGCAATTTGCCAACACCTGTCATGAAGATGTGCGGACAGCTGAAATGTTGTTTAGACGAGCCGATTTACTCCGTTCAGCAGGGAAGTTTCAGGAAGCCATGACGCAATTGCGTGATATTCATGACCATTTCCCAAACTTTGAAAAGCGTTCGGTTTGTGCCTTCTTGGTGGGTTTTATTTCAGAAGTTGAGTTGAATGACCGTGAACAGGCGCGAACAACATATGAGCAAGTCGTGGCGCTTCACCCGGAGTCCAGAGCCGCTGAATGGGCAAGTCAATCTTTGCGGCATTTGGATGAATCCCAAGTAAAAAGTACTTTGTTGCATGATGATAAGTGAAAATCTGGAAGGAAGTCAATCTGCGGGTCGCCGGGTTTGGCGCAAATACAAGTATGTGATGACCCTGACTGTACCGTTATCCGTATGGATTTCGTTTCAAAGCGAAGGGTGGATGGCTTTTGCGAGTCTGGCCTTTGTGTTCGTAGCCCTCCCATCTTTGGAACTATTCTTACCAAGTTCCAAAAACAATTTAGCGGAAGCCGAAGCGGAGTTGGCCTCCAAGGATGTGGCCTATGATGGTCTTTTATGGGGCATGGTCCTGGTGCAATACGGTTTTCTTTTATACTTCCTGTGGTCTCTGTGGAGTGGGCAGCGTGCTATATGGTCATTTGATTGGTGGGGCATGGTGCTCTCTATGGGGCTGTTGTGTAGCGTTCTCGGAATCAACGTTGGGCATGAATTGGGACACCGCACCGATCGGTTTTCTCAAATGCTAGCCAAGGCAATGCTGGTGACCGTCTTGTACACCCATTTTTTTATCGAACATAATCAAGGCCATCACCGCAACGTTGCCACGTCAGAAGACCCGGCAACGGCGAGAAAGAATGAGTGGTTTCAGACGTTTTATTTTCGGGCGTTGATATTGGCTTGGTGGTCTGGTTGGAAACTGGAGTCCAAGAGAATGCGTAGAAAAGGACTTTCAACGTTCCATTATTCCAATGTTTTCATCCAACTTCAAATCCTCCAATGGAGCCTTTTGGCTGGGGTAGCTGTTTTTCTTGGTTGGGAAGTGGCTTTGGCCTGGTTTATCGCTGGAATGTTTGGTGGATTCTTGTTGGAAGTGGTGAATTACATCGAGCATTACGGTTTGTTGCGTGAAAGAGTGAATGAGCATCGCTATGAACGAGTATCTCCTCAGCACAGTTGGAATTCCGACCATGTCATAGGTCGCATGATGCTATTTGAGCTTAGTAGACACTCAGATCACCACCATCAACCGGCGAAGCCTTTTCAGTTATTGGACTCCATGGAAGGAGCTCCTCAGCTGCCAACGGGCTATCCGGGGATGATGATTTTGTGCCTTTTCCCTCCACTGTTTTTTGCGATCATGAACCCGAGATTGGAAAGGCGTTCATCTCAGCCAACGGGAGGGTGACACTCTCATAGATTATTGGTAATTTCGCATCACAAAGCAAAAAAATGAACCAAAAATTCAGATCGGGAGTATTGTGGGGTGATGAAGTGAAGGCCGTATTCAAGGATGCGCAAGCGAACGGCTACGCTCTTCCGGCAGTCAATGTTATTGGCACGAATGGAGTCAATGCTGTTCTAGAAACAGCTCGTGATTTGAATTCGCCGGTGATCATTCAGTTTTCCAATGGTGGAGCAGCATTCTATGCTGGCAAGGGGTTGAAGTTGGAACAACAAAAGAACGCAGTATTGGGGTCTATTTCTGGGGCTTTGCATGTGCATACCATGGCTGAGGCTTATGGGGTTCCCGTTATTCTGCATACCGACCACTGTGCTAAGAAACTGCTGCCATGGATCGATGGTTTGTTGGAAGCTGGGAGAGCACACTTTGATCGCACGGGCCAGCCGCTATTCAGCTCGCATATGATTGATCTCAGCGAGGAGCCTTTGGAAGAGAATATCGCCACGTGCGTTTCTTATCTGGAAAAGATGCATGATATGGGCATGTTTTTAGAGATTGAATTGGGTGTGACAGGAGGAGAAGAGGACGGTGTGGACAACACCGATATCGACAGCAGTCGTTTGTACACCCAGCCAGAAGAGGTGGCTTTTTCGTATGAGCAATTAAAGAAGGTGAGTGACCAATTTACGGTTGCTGCAGCGTTTGGTAATGTTCATGGGGTATACAAGCCGGGCAACGTTGAACTGACGCCTAAAATCCTGGACAACAGCCAGAAGTATATTCAGGAAAAACATGGAACTGGCCCGAATCCTGTCGATTTCGTGTTCCACGGAGGTAGCGGTTCAAGCATGGAGGAAATCCGTGAAGCAATTAGCTACGGTGCAATCAAAATGAACATCGATACCGATATGCAATGGGCGTTTTTGGATGGTGTGCGGGATTACATTTATGCATAGCATGCCTACTTAGAAACCCAAATTGGAAAC
>JAPKCA010000044.1 GCA_028823145.1 Flavobacteriales bacterium | reverse complement strand
TTCAAGTATGGCGGGAGTAACTGTCGCATTGGACATTACCTTGGATGATGCATTGCTCTCTGAGGGTGCCGCTAGAGAATTGGTCAACCGCCTTCAAAACTTGCGGAAAGAATCTGGATTGGAGGTGACAGATCGGATTGGAATCGAGTTGGAAGCAGAAGAATCTTTGGTTCTCGCAATCAAGTCGAATATGGATTATATTCGAACCGAAACTTTGGCGGAGAAAATCCTTTGGACTTCAGTTGTTGACGCCACGGAATTGGTCTTGGAGGATGGTAGAACCATCCGTATGGCATTAAAAAAAATGAATTGAGAATTACCGTTATGGCAGAAACACGCTACACGGACAAAGACTTGAAGGAATTTGAGGCTTTGATTCAGGAGAAATTGGTGGTTGCGCGAGATAATTATGATGAGCTTCAGCGCGCTTTATCACACCAAGATGATAACACGACGGACGATACGGCGCCGACATTTAAAATGATGGAGGATGGTTCGGAAACTATGAGCCGCGAGGAAACAGCTCAGTTGGCCTCTCGTCAAGAAAAATTTATTCGCAACTTGGAGCATGCCTTATTGCGCATCAAAAACAAAACCTATGGCAGCTGCAGGGTCACGGGGAAATTGATTCCTAAAGATCGACTCCGCTTGGTTCCTCACGCGACCATGTCCATCGAAGCCAAGAACAACCAGTAAGCGTTGAAGGCTCCAAAGACGCTTTTTGGTTGGGTGATTCACATTGTATTGCCTCTTTTGCTGGTAGATCAGGTGCTCAAGGTTTGGATTAAACTTTCGTTTACGGTTGGTCAAAAGGCTCAGCTAATCCCCGGTTTGATTGAATTGCAATTCATCGAAAATGAAGGAATGGCATTTGGTTGGGCACTCCCCGGTGTTGGAGGCAAATTGTTGTTGACCATCTTTCGTTTGGTGGCCGCTGTGGGGATAGGATTTTATCTGAATCGGTTGATCAAGGAAAGGATGCACGCCGGACTGTTGGCGTGCATAGCGCTGATTTGGGCAGGCGCTATGGGAAACATCATCGATAGCGCCATTTATGGCCAGATTTTCACGCGAAGTTCATGGGGGATGCTTGCTCAATGGGTCGGCGAAGAACCAGGATATGCCTCCTTTTTGATGGGCAATGTGGTAGACATGTTTCACTTCACTGCCCGATGGCCTCAGTGGTGGCCAATCGACTCCATGCGAAGCCACGAGATTTTCCCTCCCATATGGAATCTAGCAGACGCGGCGATTTCATGCGGTGTGATATCGATTCTCATCAGGCAGCGCCGATTCTTCGCATCACCTAAGCCAGGTTCAGTGGCTTGATGCTAAGAGACTATTTCAGGTTCCACCCAATCGCCGTGCTTCCGGATGAGGCCGATCAAGGCATCCACCGCTTCTGATTCAGGCACGTTTCGCTGAACCACCTCCTTTTCCCGGTATAGTGTAATTTTCCCAGGGCCTGTTCCGACATAACCATAGTCGGCATCAGCCATTTCGCCGGGGCCGTTTACGATGCAGCCCATGATTCCAATTTTCACCCCCTTGAGGTGGGATGTGACTTTTCGGATTTTGGCGGTCGTCTCCTGCAAATCAAAAAGAGTTCGCCCGCAACTCGGGCAGCTAATGTATTCCGTTTTGGAAATGCGGGTTCGTGTCGCTTGGAGGATACCAAAAGCAGTGGAGTTTCGCCATTGCAAGGGCATATCGATGCCCGAAAGCCAAATGCCATCACCGAAGCCATCGAGCAATGGGCCGCCTAGATCGGTAGCGGCGAAAAGTTGGAAAGATTCAGGATCACGTTCGTCCAGATGCCGCATAAGGATCACAGGGGTGTCGCATTGGGCATGGTCTAAAATCATGCATGCAGCCCGCAATGCTGCCATGGCATGTTCGTCCTCCGTAGTGAGCACGAGGATCACATCCGAGCGACTCCCTATCTGGGCCATAAATTCTGACGTGAGATCTGAACGGTCTGCACGAATGAAATGGATGGAGGATTTAGCGGCGGAATTCCAAGAAGCAGCGGTCCATAGGGGATAATGCCGACTTGCACCCGACCAACTTGAGGCATCTTGAATGACTCCCAAAGTTCCGGGCAATTCGAAAGGAACGGCATGTTTCCCCGTGTAGATGTAGTCGCAAGCAAAGTCATCCAAATTCCACTTATCCAGGGGAACGGAATAACGGTATCCACATCCATAGAGCCGGCTTGGCGAGATGGGGTGGTCACTCAAGTCATGAACAATCACTGGCACATGGCGATTTCCGATATTCGCGACTTCTCGAGTCGTCCGTCTCCGATATGAGAAGGGATCGAAGCTCAGCGGCACGGCCTCTACTAGCGGCAAATCGACTCTCTTGTCGTATCGATTCACCAACTTCCGGGCAACGGGAATTTCGGCCTCAGGAGCTTCTGTCAAGGACACCCGTACAGTATCGCCCAACCCATCCTCGAGGAGCAGTCCGATTCCCACGGCACTTTTGATCCGTCCGTCTTCTCCATCTCCCGCTTCCGTGACACCGAGGTGAAGCGGATAGGCCATCCCTTCGGTATCCATGTGGGCGACCAACAACCTGTACGCTTGCACCATCACTTGGGGATTGGAGGCCTTCATGGAAATGACCACATCATGGTAATCGTTCTCGCAGCAAATTCGCAGGAATTCCAAAGCGCTTTCGACCATCCCCATAGGCGTGTCCCCATAGCGACTCAAAATCCGATCCGAAAGTGATCCATGGTTGGTTCCTATGCGCATCGCGCGCCCCAGGGTTTTGCACTTCAATACGAGGGGAGTGAAACGCTCTCGAATGCGATCTAGTTCAGAAGCGTATGACTCGTCCGTGTATACGATTTCTTCGAATTTCTTCTTATCCGCATAATTTCCGGGATTTACACGAATTTTTTCGACGTAGTCCGCGGCCAATTCCGCTGCATTGGGGGTAAAATGGATGTCCGCCACCAGTGGGACGTTGTACCCAAGGGCTTTCAGTTTAGCTGAAATCAGCTTCAGCGCTTGCGCTTCTTTTTTCGACGGCGCCGTGATCCGGACTAACTCACAGCCAGCATCAATCATGCGAATGCTTTCAGCGATCGTTTGTTCAATGTCCATGGTGTTCACTGTGGTCATGGATTGCAAGCGGATGGGGGTGTCGCCACCAAGACACATGTCGCCGATCATGACTTCACGCGCCTTCCTTCGTCGATAGTTGAATAAATCCGCTCCAAAGGAAGTTGGAGAGGTTGAATGTTGAACGGCTTCCATGGATTGCAGCTAGTAATTGCAAAACTAACTCCGCAATGGATTGAATTGTTGCAAATGCTGTTTGGCTTGCCGTTGAGAATTAACTTTAGAACTTGCGCCGAGAATTTAGAATGCGGGGAAAGCCGTGATTCGACTGTTCTGAGAAAAACGCGTGGGTTATAACAAATGAGCTCTGTTCGCATTGATTTAGACCGTGCTATTGTCTTGGGGATTACTCCGCATGGAGATAACAGCCGCATTGTGAAGGTTCTCAGCCGTTCACTAGGGGTGGTCGCATTGTGGGTCCCATTGGGCAGTGGAAAGAAACGACAATTGGGGATGTGGCATCCAGGCGCATTGCTTGAAATAAGTGGCTTGCAGCGCAAAGGATCGGAAGGATTACTGCGATTTAAAGAAGCCCGGCGGGCGTATTTATACGAGCAGCTGGTCACGGATGTGAAGCGGAGTTCGGTGGCCTTTTTCCTATCTGAAGTTGTCATGAAGACTTTTCCGGAAGAATCGGCCCATCCGGAACTGTTGGACTTGCTGTGGGAAACGTTGCAAAATCTGGATACGGTAGCTCAAACGGGTTGGGTTCACGTTCGTTTCCTCGGACAATTGATATCTCATTTGGGCTTGGCCCCAAGCGACCACCTTCGCAATGAGCGTGATGGCCTAGATCTTCAAACGGGAGAATGGCAGCAGGGAGTGTTCGAGGATGAAGATCACTTTGGGCCAAAATTGGCTCGCGTGTTCGTCTTTTGGACTTTGGACTCTTCCAGTCTTGAGGATCCGTTGGTGTTGAATTCTGAAGAACGTCGGAAATTGGTCCTTGGTCAAGTACGATATTTGCAACACCATTTGAGTGGACCCCGAACGATTAAAAGTTATGAAGTCTTGGAATCGGTTTTTTCTTCCTGAGGTCATGCATGTTGGCGTGATTCTTGTTGCGCGCAGGGTCATGCGCTTTTGCCCCTCTTTTCAGGCGTCGCTTTTAGGCTATGCTCTTTTGTTCGGGTTGGCTTTTCCGGGGACAACCTCTTCGGCCACAGCTCAAGAAATCCCGGTGCCAGCGACGGAAAGGACGTCAATCGCCTCAAAAGCAGCGGGTCTAATTGCGAAAACCAAGGCCTCCATAGCTGCCGTGGCATCAGACGGAATTACACCGGTGCCTTTTGCTGTGGTGTTGAATAAGAATTCGGGCGAGCAAGTCATGACCGATATTCATGGGCTGGGAGAGATATCGCGCAATCCCCGGATGGACACACTGTTGTTGAGGAGCGTTGGGTTTTTGGACCTCCTTATTTTACCAGAAGATCAACTCGAGGGGCCGGTGCGCATGTCAGAGGATTTGGTGAGTTTGGCGACGGTTGAAATCGTTCACCAAGGGTTGGCGGGGTCGAAATCCGAGGCGCTATCGCTGCAGGTTCAGGATATGATGGCTGTGAAGGAACCCATAGCGAAACTGGAAGTTCCTCAAAATGCGGCCGAATTACTTTGGTCGACGGGTTCTGTTTTAATTCAACAAAGCCAACAAGGCGGAGGGTCTCCTATTTTGAGAGGTTTTGAAGCCAACCGGGTGCTGTTGGTGGTGGATGGCGTGCGCATGAATAATGCAATTTATCGGAGCGGGCATCTGCAAAATGCGATCACCGTAGATGCTCAGATTTTGGAACGTACGGATGTTTTGTTGGGTCCCCACAGTATTTTGTTCGGGAGCGATGCATTGGGAGGAGTCATCCATTATCATACCCGAACACCGATGCCAGGAGAGCGACAAATGAAAGTTCGGGCTTCAAGCGCTTTCAGATCTCCCAACCAAAGCACCACGGCTCACGTTGATATAGAAATCAGGCGACCCCTGTGGGCGAGTTTGACCAGTGCGACCTGGTCTAAGTATGGTGATCTTCGGATGGGTAGTTGGAGATCACATGGAAACGCAACGTGGGGATTGGATTCTCTTTTTGTTATGCGAGCGAACGAACAGGATTCGATCGTCGTGAATGAATCGCCTGAAATTCAAGTGGGGTCAGGATATGAACAGCTAGACCTGCTGCAGAAATTTCGAGTGGCTCTTGGTGGGGGTCATTTGGATTTTAACTTTCAATACAGCACGAGCACGAATGTCCCGAGGTATGATATTTCCAGCGACTTTTCGGGAGGTCAATTGAAGTGGGCTGAATGGAATTACGGACCGCAAAACCGAGCCATGGCTTCTGTTAATTATGACAAGAACCTTCGTTCTTTGGATGCTCAATGGAAAACCCTCGTGGCATATCAACGTGTTGAAGAGTCTCGAATCAAAAGAAGGTTTGGAACTGAATGGCGGGATACGCAAAGGGAGTCGGTTGATGTTTTGAGTTGGTATTCCACCTTGAACAAGCGCTGGTATTCTGGACTGAATCTGACCATTGGCTTAAGCGGTGCGTTGGACCAGGTGGCCTCGACGGCCAATTCATTCAACATTGAAACCGACAGCTCTCGAACATTGCTCACCCGTTATCCCAATGACGGGAGCCGAATGAGCACGCACGGAATCTTCGGCGTTTTTCAAATGCCTTGGCGCCAGCACCAACTGTCGTCGGGTTTGCGTTTCAGCCATTCCACGTTGAACGCTCAATTCCTCCCAACGGATAGTTATGTGCTTCCATTTGATGCGGTGTCCATGAATAATTCCGCTTTGACTGGGGGTATTTCGAGCCAGTGGAATAGTCAAGGACCTTGGTCGGCCATGACCTCGATTTCAACTGGTTTCCGTCATCCGAATGTTGATGATATAGGGAAGGTGCGGGAAAAAGGGGGGTTTGTTTTGGTGCCGAACGATTCGTTGCGGCCAGAATATCTTACGAGCTTTGAGCAGGGGATTACGTGGGATTATCAACGGAAGGGAGTCTTGGTTGGTACATGCAGCGGATTTGTTTCTTTCCTGAACGATGCCATCGTACCGCAAAACACATTGCTCAATGGCGATGCGCTTTTTCTCATCGACGGGGATTCAGCGCAGGTTCAGACCAACATCAATGCTAGCTATGCTTTGATCTACGGGAGCCGAATGGAATGGCAAGCTCAGTTCACACCCCGCTGGGCATTTGAAGGCGCGGTTAACTGGACCCGTGGCAGACAAGTTATGTCGCTGGATGGATCGATATCGCCGATGGCTCACATTCCACCAGTTTTTGGTCGAGTCGCATTGGATTACGAGCACCGTTTTGGTGATGTGACGTGCTACGCCCTGTTCAGCAGTCATAAACCCAAGGAAGATTTCGGAGATTTTGCGACGGATAATTTGGACTTGATGTTGCCGGATGGAGCTCCGTCATGGTGGACATTGAATGTAGAAGGGAGCTTGCAGTTGCATGAAAAATGGGAATGGAGGTTGGGCCTTCGGAACATTTTGGACATGCACTATCGGGTTTTCGCAAGCGGGATCAGCGCACCGGGGCGCGGTATCTACACGTCGCTGCATGCCTCGTTTTAAGGGGGCAAGCGCTACCTTCGCGCCATGCGTTTCGCAGAGGTCATAGGTCACAATGAAATTGGTGTTCGCCTGAGAGCAGGAGCTCAATCGGGTCGGGTAGCACATGCGCAATTGTTCGATGGGCCTGAAGGGTCTGGGACGATGGCGTTGGCGTTGGCTTATGCCCAGTATCTCCATTGCACAGACTCTTCAGAGTTGGATTCATGTGGGATATGCTCGTCTTGCAAATCGTATCAAACACTTCAGCATCCCGACCTGCATTGGTCGTTTCCTTTTTTCAAGAAGGAAGGGAGTGAACAATCAACGTCTCAGCCATTTCAGGCGGCTTGGAGGGAAAGAATGCTCAAGGGGCCCTATTTCGGACAAGAAGAATGGTTGCAGGCGATAGGGGCGGATAAGAAGCAACTTTTCATCAGTGTAAACGAGGCGTTGGAGATCAATCGGAAGCTTGGCTTGAAATCATTTCAAGGAGGCTGGAAGATTTTGATTTTATGGCTTCCAGAGGCCATGCGTGTCGATACGGCCAACAAGATGCTGAAGCTGATTGAAGAACCTACGAAGGGTACGGTGATGTTATTTGTAAGTGAGCATTTCGATCAATTGTTAGCGACGATTCGCTCACGTGTGCAGACCATACGGATTCCGCGCTTATCAGACTTGGAGGCGCAAGAGGCATTGTCCACGCACTTTTCTCTCGAACCCGAATTGGCAGAGCAATGGGCTCATGTGTTTGAAGGAAATTTGGCTGCTGCTTTGCGCTTGCGAGAAACATCGGACGGAGGGAGCGATCATGCGTTATTTGCGCAATGGATGCGCGCTTGTTTTGCAAAGGATTCGCCAACGATTCTTCAGTTATCAGAGGAGTTCACCAAGCCTGGTCGTGAAGCAATGAAGCAGTTTTTGGCATATTCTATGCACATGGTTCGCCAGTGTATTGTGGGCAATTATGGAGCCCAGGAATTGGTCCGATTGACTCAAGAAGAACAAGAGTTTGCTCAAAAATTTGCCCCCTTTATCCACCACGGAAATGTTTTGAAACTGCATGAATTACTTGAAAAAGCGCACGGTGATATTGCCGGAAACGTCAATGGGAGGTTGGTCTTTTTAGACTTAAGCGTACAAGTGAACATCTTACTGCGCGCGACAACATAAGCGACGTATCTTCGCTATAACATGAGTTGTAGCAATTGCAAAAAAGGGGAGGACGGAAATCCGAGAGGATGTAAGAGCAATGGAAATTGCGGAACAGGGGGTTGTGGCCCACTGACCGTTTTTGACTGGCTAGAAGGCGTAGCACTCCCAACGGGGCAAACAGCGTTTGACATCGTTGAGGTGAGGTTCAAATCCAATCGAAAAGGCTTCTACCGTCGTTCTGGAGGCATCGAGGTTCAGGTGGGCGATGTCGTGGTCTTGGACGCCGAGGTCGGTTGGGATATTGGAGTGGTAAGCCTGCGAGGTGAATTGGTCCGTGCGCAGATGAAGGCGAAAAAGGTCAAAGACGACCATGAAATCAAAAAGATTTTACGCAAGGCGGCGCAGGAGGACATTGACTCGTGGCAGAATGCGCGAATGCGGGAAACGGAAACCGTAACCAAGAGTCGTGAAATCATCAGGAACCTGGGGTTGCATATGAAATTATCGGATGTCGAATTTCAAGGCGATGCTAAGAAAGCGACCTTCTATTACATAGCTGAAGAACGGGTGGATTTCCGTGAACTGGTTCGGGATCTAGCTGGGGCGTTTGCAGTTCGAGTAGAGATGCGCCAAATTGGAGCGCGCCAAGAAGCCGCGCGAGTAGGTGGAATCGGAGTTTGTGGCCGCGAATTGTGCTGCTCAAGCTGGTTGACAGATTTCCGCAGTGTGAGCACATCAGCGGCTCGCTATCAACAGCTATCACTGAATCCTCAAAAGCTGGCGGGTCAATGTGGTAAATTGAAATGCTGTCTGAATTTCGAATTGGATCAGTACGTGGAATCCGTCAAAGAATTTCCCTCACCCAATACGAAAATCAAACTCAAGGAAGGCCGGGCGGTGGTTTTTAAAATGGACATCTTCAAAAGCTTGGTTTACCTGCTGCAATTGGATGCTCCTTCTTCCTCTCCGGTTCCTGTCTCTCTTGAGGACATGAAGGAACTCATGGCCATGAACGAGCGAGGAGAATACCCGAAGTCCTTGTCTGAATTTGCGCTTGAGGAAGAGCCGACTGAGGTGGATGCAGTTTACTCCAATGTGGTTGGACAAGACAGCTTGACACGTTTCGATGAAGAGCGGCGACGTAACAAAAAGAATCGGGGCAAATCTGGAGGCGGAAACAACCGCAGAGGCCGTCCACAGGGAAAGGCGCCAGGTTCAGCAGCGAACAAGCCAGCCGGCGATCAGCGGAAATCACCTTCGGGCAATGAAAGGCCCCCACGTGGTAAACGGAAGGATGGGGACAAACCACGCCAAGGGACACCACCGAATAAGTCAACAAATCAAGGATGATGGAAAGGGTTTGGATAAGCCTGGGGATCATTTGTTTTTTGTTGCTGACGTCATGCGACGGGGAGTCTGTTTTTTCGGGAAGTGAGGCCATCTCGACCGGAGGGTGGGAAGCTGAAGAATCGGTGAAGTTTGAGTGGCAAGTCAAGGACACCCTGACTCAGCATGATTTTTTTATCGACCTCCGACACGACCAATCGTACCCATTCAGCAATATTTATCTTTTCGTGGACTTCACATTTCCCAATGGCAAGAATTTACGAGATACAATCTCATGCAACTTGGCTGATGATCGCGGTGTGTGGTTGGGGACGGGTTTCGGAAATTTGGTGGATCATCGCATAGGATTTCGCAAAAGCACCTCTTTCCCGGTAGCGGGGGATTATTCGATTGAGGTCGCTCACGGAATGCGGGAAACGCCGCTAGCTGGCATGCGGGATGTGGGATTTCGTTTGGAAAAAAGCCACCAACTCTAGCCGGTTAAGCCCCTTAATTCTTAGAACCAGGGATCTCCACAGGAGAGTCAAAAACAACGGGACGATTGGCATCGCTCCAAGAAGAGATGCCTCCAATCAAATCAACGATTCGGGGGTGACCAATGATGCGCAATTCTTCGGTCATTACACCGCTCCTACCGCCAGCTTCACAATAGATCAACACAGGACGGTCCCATGGCAACGTGCTGAGATGGGATTTTCGGTCATCCCAATCATAGGAGATAAATGAAGCGCCATTGAGGTGCCCCGTGGCCCATTCTTGATCATCGCGGACATCTAAGAGGATGGCATCGGGATAAGCTTGGCGAAGAGAGTCCAGCTTTAAAATAGAAATTTCAGAGACCTGAGCTACCGGCTGGTTTTTTGTTTCAGCAGATGATTCGCTGGAGGCACATCCAAAAAATGACCAAGAAAGCAGGAGGCATATGAGGGCATTGGTTGAATGACTTTGCATGACACGAATGTAACAAAGAGATGGTCAGGCTAATTTATTGAAGCTGTTGACACCCTAGCCCTCCATAATTGTGGTATTTTCGTGACCGCAAGAATAAAATTATGATCGAGAAAAACGGTTTTTTTCAGCCAAAAGTGAGAGGGATGGAGTGGATTTTGGCATTGTTTATATTGGGTCTTTCATGCGACATTCAAGCTCAGGATGACGCTTTACCTTCGGGAGCATCCTCCGTGGCGGACGTTAAATTTTGCGGTCAATGGGCTATGACTGAAGCCTTTTTTCAAGCGCATCCCGAAGAGCGAAACCGTGCGGAGCAAGATGACGCGAGACTTGAACTAGAGACAGCCCAATTCTCGGATGGATCACGTGATGAATTGATCATTATTCCGGTGGTCTTTCATGTGATCCACTTCAACGGTCCTGAAAATATCAGCGACGATCAAGTCCACAGCGCGATTGAAGTGATGAACCGAGATTTCCGAAAGTTGAATGCTGACATCGTAGATGTTGTTGTTGATTTTGATGACATCACGGCGGACTCAGAAATTGAATTTCGCTTAGCGCAGAGGGATCCAAACGGAGATTGCCACATGGGCATCAACCGGATTGTGAATGCTCTCACGTATGACGGGGGAGGAGAGGTGAAGGAATTGATCCAATGGCCTCGAAACAATTATTTGAATATTTGGGTGGTAGATGATGCAGCCGGTGCTGCTGGCTACAGCCTTTATCCCGGATCGGTCAACGGCAATGAAAGTGCGGGGGAAGATGGGATTGTGATTCGATCGAATTATACGGGCAACATTGGGACCAGCAACAATTACCGTTCAAGAACCCTCACCCATGAAGCGGGACACTGGATGAATTTGCGGCACCTATGGGGCAATAGCAATAGCCCAGGCGATGCCGAGAATTGCGAGATGGACGACAATGTGACTGACACGCCGCTGACCTCCGGATGGACCTCGTGCAATCTGGACGGTGAGACATGTGGTTCTTTGGATAACGTGCAGAATTACATGGAGTATTCGTATTGTGGTCGCATGTTTACCGAGGGTCAAAGTACTCGGATGCGTGCTGCGATGAACAGCAACACAGCCCAACGGAATCAATTGTGGACTCCTGAGAATTTGGAAAATACCGGGGTGAATGAAGAGCCAATTTTATGTGAAGCGCGGTTCAACGTGTCGCGTCAAACTATTTGCACCGGAGATTCAGTGCAGTTTTTTGACAATAGCTACCACGGAGCTACAGCTTGGAGTTGGGATTTTGGAGATGGAAATGTGGGGAACGATGAAGATCCCTGGAACCAGTACAATTCACCTGGATTTTATGATGTAGAATTGACCATTGGAAATGGCGTAGATGAAATTTCTGACACGGAAATCAACTACATCCAAGTTCTTCCAGCAGGGGCTCTCCCGCTCCCGTTTGCAGATGATTTTGAGGAAATTAATCTCTCGGAAAATTGGTTTATGGTGGATGTTGGGAATGATGGAGATGGTTGGGAAATCACATCTGCAGCAGCTTTTACGGGGGATCAATCCATTCGCATTCACAATTGGTCCAACAACGTTGAATTCAATACGGATCGATTGGTTAGTAGCTCCATGAACATGTCGGACGCTGAAGAGATCCACATCTCTTACAAGTGGGCTTATTGCTTCAAGGGGACAGATGAAGACGAGGATGACACAGATGACCGGTTGAAGATATACGTATCGCCAGACTGCGGCGAAAACTGGAGTTTGCGCCGCATGCACCGAGGCTACACGGATTTGCCATCTGCCGCGCCACATGCGTTTGCCTTTACACCAAATGGACCAGAAGAATGGAACTCCTACACTTTGGTATTGCCATACGAGCAATTCTTCACGGATAACTTCCGAATGAAGTTCGAGTTTGAGAGCCGTTTGGGAAACAATATTTATTTGGATGACATCAATATCGAAGCGTACACCGCTTCCGATTTGTTAGAACGCGAGGCTTATCAGAGTATTCCACTGGTCATTTATCCCAATCCAACCCATGGGTCTGCTTGGTTGGAATTTCAAACATGGACAGCCCATGAGGCGAAGATTCAACTGTTCGACATGACGGGACGTTTGTTGTATTCCGTTGATGAGGGCGTGTTGTCTCCAGGAGCTCAGCGCATGATCCTTCCAACCGAATCGTGGGCCCGCGGAACCTATGTTGTTGCATTGGAATTGGACGGGGTTCGTAGCACCGAACGATTGATGGTGGATTGATCGGACTTCACGGGTGTAGAAAGCAAACGACCGCGCTGGCCATGAAGCCAACGCGGTCGTTTTGCCTTTGTGCAAAAGGCTTGTGAGGATCGAAGTATTAGCTCTTTGACCCCATCAATACGGTTACGCAGCCTTCATGCATAATGGCAGCGTCTACATCCGGCACATTGACTTTTACTTGCAATTGCTGGGTTGTCTCTACTTTGAAATCAACGTGGTGCACATCGGGCTCATTTTTCTTGCTATTGAAGAGGCTTTTGCCACGGGCATCATAGATTTCATACTGCACATCGCCGAGGACGGGGTGACTGCATACCACTAAACGGTAGTCTTGACCAGCAAGAAAAGTCAACATCAATTCAGCTTCATCTCCCGGAATGAGGATGGCACTATTGTAGTTGTCATTTTGAATATAGCCTTCCAATTGGGAAAGGCAATTCTTCTTCGTGAAAGCGCGGCACTGTGCTTGTGATGCAGTGGCGAATAGCCCGAAGGCCATGAGGAGGATTATCGAATGCTTCATCTTACTTCTTGGCATTATTGGATGCACGTATTCCGTACAGACTCAACGGAACTTGCAATGGCTTGAATGGTGGCGTCACTGGCCGTTAACGTGGGACCTCCGCCGATAACGAAGGAACCGGATTCTTCTCTGCTTGTGATGCCTTCACCCTCCTCTAAGGAAACTTGTGTGAAAGCTTCTTCAATCGGCCCCATAGCGTTTAGTAGCCCGGTCAATTCTGGAGTTGCCTCATAGCTTCGGCATAACCGCATGACATCATTGAGTGTCAGCTTTTGTTCTGCAATGCGCTGCTTCAATTCTTCCGGGGCCTCATCCAAATGACGGGTAGCGAGGTACAAGCCTTCAATCCATCCTGCGGCCACAACTAGACCTGCTAAGTGCTCTTGCCCATTGGACTTGAGTCGTTCATTCAGGTCATAAAATGTATCGGAAATGATTCCAATGAGAACTTCGCGGTCATTGCGGTTGGCATCCACTTCTGACATCACTTCATCGCTGAGCACATCGCTTACCCCTAGAGCACCACTGAGTTCTTTAATGGCAGTGAGGTAGTCCAAGCTCGTAGAATTTTCTTCGAAAATGGTCGCATAGCTCAAATCGGCGCCGTAAATCCCCAAATTGATGGCTTGACGATCGCTCGTGTTGTAACTGTTGGAGTTTGCGGCCGGATTCAACGCATCCGTATGAAAATGCGCACCACTGCGTTTAATCAAGGAAGCCGTTTCCATCGGAGATGGTGCAGCGTGGAAAATTTTCGTCAATGTCGATTGTCGATTGGTGACGGCCATTCCTTCAGAATCCATCGGTGTTTCCGAGGGTGAAGTGTGGTCGTGGCCTTCATGGCCATCGGTAGAAGATTCACCGCATCCTGCGAAGAGGATGGCAACTAGTCCGAAGACTAATATAGAGGCGTAGGATCGTTGAAAGAAACGCATGATTTATTGCTAGATATTGAAGCACAATTTGCCTCTCACCGGTGTATTCTACGGGATGGAACGAAAAAAGTTCCACACACCCCAATGTTCAGGAAAAACAGCGTTTCATTAGTGTGCCTCTAACCAATCAGCGCCAGTGGACATATCCACGACGAGGGGCACAGACAAGTTCACAGCGCTAACCATTGCGTTTTGCACAAGGTTTTGCATGACTTCCACTTCGTCCTTGGGGACATCAAACACCAATTCGTCATGCACTTGCATAATCATGCGAGACTGGAGCCCTTCTTTCCGGATGGCTTTGTCCACTGAAACCATGGCAACTTTGATGATGTCAGCGGCAGAACCTTGGATGGGTGCGTTGACGGCATTTCTTTCCGCAAAAGCGCGGACGGTCGCATTGTTGGAATGAATGTCCGGAAGGTATCGGCGTCTTCCCATAACTGTTTCAGCGTATCCAGTGCTTCTCACGTGCTCAACACAATCAGCGGTGTATTGCTTCAGTGCCCCGAATTGTTCGAAATAGGCATCAATGATTTGCTTGGCCTCCTTTCGAGGAATACCGAGAGTTTGAGCCAATCCGAATGCCCCTTGTCCGTATAAAATTCCAAAGTTCACCGCCTTGGCCTTGCCTCTCATTTCGCGGTCGACTTCTTCCGGTGCTACGGCAAACACCTTGGCGGCTGTAGCAGTGTGAATGTCCATTCCACGGATAAAAGCATCGACCAAACCGCGGTCCTTGCTCAGAGCTGCAGCAATACGCAATTCGACTTGACTATAATCAGCGGCCAATAGAACATGACTTCCGTCCGCCGGGATGAATGCTTTACGGATGCCTCTTCCTTCGGGTGTTCGAATGGGGATGTTTTGCAAATTGGGATCTTTCGAGCTCAACCGACCTGTCGCGGCAACGGTTTGTTGGTAATTGGTGTGGACACGCCCTGTTTCAGAGTGAACCAATTTAGGCAGGGGTTCGACGTACGTACTTTTCAGTTTTCTCAGTTTTCGGTACGTAAGTATTTCAGAAATGATGGGGTGGACGTGGGTCAATTTCACCAAGATCTCTTCTCCTGTAGGATACTGTCCTGTTTTGGTTTTCTTGACTTGTGCAGGAATAGCAAGATTTTCAAAGAGTACGGTCCCCAATTGCTTTGGGCTATCAATGTTGAATGTTTCTCCTGCTAGCTCGTAAATATGTTGGGTTAAGGAATCGATCCTGGCGCCCAATTGCTTGTTCGTTTGCTCCAGTTCTTCGACATCAATTCGAACTCCAGCGAGTTCCATTTCAGCCAGGATACGGACCAAGGGCATTTCGACTTCCTCAAACAACGATTTCGCTACCACATCTTGAAGTTGTGGCAGCAAGCGACTGCGAATCTGCAAAGTGACATCGGCACCTTCACAAGCATAATCGGTGATGGATATGGGGTCTAGATCGGACAAGGATATTTGCCCTTTCCCCGACTTTCCAATCAAATCAATTAGGGGAATGGTGGCGTATCCCAACTCCGTTTCCGCCAATCGACCCAATTTGTGCGAGCTCTCTGGCTGAATCAAATAATGAGCAATCATGGTATCGAAGAGCCGGTTGACAATACGGACCCCTCGCCGAGCGAGCACCTTATAATTAAATTTAAAATGATGAGCGACCACCTCCTTCTTCGAATCCGAAAAGACAGGATCCAATGCCTTCAAAAGCGTCGCCTCATCCCAATCAGAACTTTGGACCGGAACCCACCAAGCTTCACTCGCCTTGACGCTGAATGACATGCCGACTAAATCGGCATCCATCACATTCAATCCCGATGTTTCGGTGTCAAAAGCATAGACTTCGGCCTGACACAATTGAAGAACCAGCTCATCGAGTGATTGCTGATCTTGTACACACATGTATTGGTGGGGCGATTCTTTGAGCGACCGAAAGCGGGACTCTTCGTTGATTTCGAAGTGGTGAACCACCTCAGATGAAACGGTTCCAGCTGGCGTACCAAACAAATCCAATTGCCCTTCTTCCTGCTCTTGAATTGGAGATGGATTGGTTACAGGGGCATTAGGAATCTCAACGCGATCACCTAGAAGACGCTTTGCTAAGGTTCTGAATTCAAGTTCTTCCAAAGTGGCCCGGAGCGCATCAGTTTTCGGGTCGGCCATCTTCATTGCGTCCAAATCGACTTCCATTGGAATGTCCAAACAGATGGTCGCTAGTTCTTTCGAAAGAGCTGCTAATTCAGTGTTTTCCTCGACACGCTCCTTGAGTTTTCCTTTGAGTTCATGACTATGTACGAAGATGTCCTCCATGCTTCCGTACTGCAAAATGAGCTTGGATGCTGTTTTGGCACCTACCCCAGGAACTCCTGGAATATTGTCCGAACTATCTCCCATCAAACCCAGCAGGTCAATGACTTGCTTGGGATGATTTACACCGAACTTTTCGCAAATCTCTGGAGGCCCCCAAACTTCGGCAGGGCCACCCCCGCGAGCAGGACGGAACATGCGGATTTTTTCAGTAACCAATTGCCCGAAGTCTTTATCCGGTGTCATCATGTACACATCGAAACCGGCTTGTTCAGCTTTTTGGGAAATGAAACCAATTACGTCATCTGCTTCGAATCCCTCCTTGCTGATTTGAGGAATATTGAACCCTTCGAGCACTTGAAGAATCCAGGGTACCGAACGCTTGATGTCTTCAGGAGTTTCTTCTCGGTTGGCCTTGTACTCCGGGTACCGAACATTTCGAAAGGAGCCGCCTGGAGGGTCGAACACCACGGCTAAATGCGTGGGTTTTTCGTTTCGAATAACCTCCAAAATGGCATTGGTAAAGCCAAAAACAGCACTGGTATTCAGGCCTTTGGAATTGATTCGGGGGTTTTTAATGAATGCGTAATAGGCCCTATAAATCAAGGCGTATGCATCAATTAAAAAGAGTTTCTTATCGGAGGGTTGCGTAATCATCGGGTCCAGGCGTCATCAGGTGTGGCAACTCCCAAGTTACCTCAGCCTGAGCAATTCTCCCACCGGATTTTCAAGCCTTAGGTCGCTTGTAAATCGGAACGGTAGAACACGGTTCTCCGTACATGATGGACCGTGTTACAGGCTGTAATTTCTGGATAATCTCCCCCAAGGCTTGTGCTCCACCAGCGTCGGAACACCCTTTGATGACCACCCGTCCATCACGAAAGGATTCAGGGTCGATGTTTTGGATGTTCACATGGAAGATTTGCGAACGCACTTCGATTGGCGTTCCTAGCCACACCTGAGCTCCAAATCCCACCAAAGTGGAGGTGGTAAGCATCCAAGCCCAATCTGGGATAACCGCTTCAGCTGAGCAAAAGACGGCAATATGCTGTTTATGAAAAGAGGCACCCGAAAGGGCTTTAAGTGATTGCCGAAAAAGTTTTTCCTTCAAAACCAACCCTTCCCATAAAAAGCGACTCAAATCGAATTCGGCAATTGGATGTTGTGGAAGGTACTGGGCCAAATCCAATGAAATCAGCCCACTTTCTTCCACACGGTTTTGAATTAAATCAGTCATGACTGGAAGCTAGGCGAGTTTTGGAGATTGACCCGTTTTCTGCCCTTGTTGCAACATTTCGATCGCCGTTTGTACAATGCCGCTGGTGTCGTATCCATTTTCAGCATAGAGTTCCTGCTGGGTGCCGTGTTCGACGAACACATCTGGAAGGCCGAGTCGCTTGAGCCGAGCGTGGTATCCATTG
>JAPKCA010000043.1 GCA_028823145.1 Flavobacteriales bacterium | reverse complement strand
GCGAATAAAAAAGGCTACAGCTAACAATGTATAACAACGTGAAAAAATCGTAGAATCCGAAAAGGAGAATTGAACCTTTAAAAAGGTCAAAAAGTTATCTTATAAGATAACTTTAGTAGAGCTAAGAGGACAAGTCTCTTTGCGGGGCAAGAATATGGTGAAGCTTGCCATATTGGCGCTAAGCCGAGTAAGGGATGGGCCACTCGGCGGAGCCTCGTTGACTCAAGTCGGAAATTACTAAAAACATGGTCAAGCCCTCTGGCGCTGGGCTGAGTAAGGGATAGGCCCCTTTTAGTCCGAAGTCAACGCAAGGTGAACTGCTAACAGGTAGGAATGTACCCGGCTAAAGCATTCTTTTTCAGGAGGGGTTACCGCCCTTAGTCGCAGTAGTTACGGAGGACTTTATGCTCTGACGGCCGCTGTTTTTGCTGCTATTTTTTGCTCGGTTGTATCCGGAACGCAAACCGGTGTTTTTTTGCTGCAATGGTGTATTCACGGTGTACCAAACGCCCCCACGAGGTGTCTCCACCAACGCCCATCTGCAAGTGGTCGATGTTCCACTGAATGAGGGTGCCGGTTTGAATGTCTGCTCCGTGTTTGGAGGTTACGGGGACCAGCCCGGATGCGGATTCTCCCCCGTCTTTTCCGGCTACAAAATCCAATGCAGCCGTGTTGAAGGGCCAAACACTTCCGCTCAAAAGTTCATTGTCGGCCGACCGAACCATGAGTGTCAGGGCTACGGACTCAACACTCATCCATCTGACATCGGTTTTGTTGCCCGTTTCCTGTGGCCGGGAATAGCGATGGAATTGATCCGCTATAGGAGCTTGATAAACACCAATCTTCCCGGATGATTTTCGGTCCCAATAGGTTTCGTGCGGTCCCCTGCCATACCACGCCATGTCTGTATAGTTGTTCGGCAAGGTGAGATACATCCCCAACCTTGGGATGTTGGGCAGCGAATCCCGGAGCGGATCAAAGTTGCAAGTCACCAGTAGCTCACCTGATGGAGTGAGCGCATAACTCACCTTGAAAGTTGCACATTGTTCTGGCAGCTCATAGACAATGGTGTATGCCACCCCATCTTTTGACTTTTGGGGCGCCGCGGCAAGGGTTGCGCGGGCGCTGTCGGTTGCCCATTGCCAAGGCTCCGCCCATTTGTGCATTCCATTTCCCAAATCATTGTCGGTTGGCGGGCGCCAAAAATTTGGTCGGATGGCCGTATTTGTAATCAACTCTCCTTCAAAGCTCCAGTGTTTGATTTCACCACTTTGGTCGTCGATGCGCAGTTGGGAGCCCCTGCACTCGATCAGGTAATCGCCGCCTTGCTGATTGATGCTGAATTGAGCTGCCGGTTGGGTTGATGCGTGCGGCGCTGTGTAATCCTGCAAAACAAACTGCTCAAAGGCCAGCTCGTGCCCAGCTTGAAGAAGGCCTTGCTCGTTTTTTGTCACCAGTTGACACCGCAACACATATTCACGGTTTTGGTTGAACGAATAGGCCGGGATGGGAATCGTCTGTTGTCGTTGCGCTTGAATCGTTATCGCCGCCATTTCACCCCCTTGAACTTGTACGCCATCTTCCAAAAGCATCCATTTGAGCAGCAGATCGTCCAGCAGCGAAAAGAAATGCTTGTTGGTTATTGTCAACGCACTCTGCTTTGCGTTCCATTCAAATGTTGCGGGCTGGTACACCTTTTTGACCTCGTGCAAATGAGGATGAGGATTGCGATACGGGTCGACCAAGCCGTTGTTGAGGAAGTTGCCGTCGGTGGGCAGGTCGGGGTGATAATCGTGTCCGTAAGCTAAATAGGGTTGCCCCTTTTCGTCTTTGTATTCCAGCGACTGGTCTACCCAGTCCCAAATGAACCCCCCTTGAAGTGCGGGGTAGAGTTCAATGATATTCCAGTAATCCTGCAAGTTGCCCACCGAATTCCCCATGGCATGGCAGTACTCGATCATGATGGCCGGTTTGTCCGGGTTGCCTTCAGCGTACTTGATCAGATGCGCTAGTCGTGGGTACATCGGGCAATAAATGTCGGTGTAGTTTTCGTGTCTGGCCGGTTCATATTGAACGGGTCGTGTGGTGTCGTTCTGCTTTAGCCATTGGTAGGTTGACCTGAAAATTTCCCCTTTCCCGGCTTCATTTCCAAGAGACCAAACAAGAATGCAGGGGTGATTTCGATCCCTGTAAAACATGCGCTGGGTGCGGTCCAGATGAGCGGGCAGCCACGACATTTCATTGCCCAGTTGGGTGGCTTCATCAATTGCTAGCGGGTGACTTTCAATGTTGGCTTCGTCTATCACATAAAGCCCGTATTTGTCGCACAGGTCGTACCAATACGGGTGGTTCGGGTAATGGCTGCTGCGTACGGCATTGATGTTGTTTTGCTTCATTAAGCGAATGTCTTGCTCCATCGATTGCTTGGAAACAACATGGCCCGTGTGGGGGTCTGATTCGTGACGATTGACGCCTTTAATGTAGACCGCTTTTCCATTGACAAGTAGCTGGCCGTGCTCAATGCGCACGTTCCTGAAGCCCGTGGTTTTTTGAATGTACTGGTTGTGTTGCTGCGCTAAACTGTCGGTGAGCTCCACGGTCAGCGTGTAGCCATTGGGAGCCTCCGCCGACCACTGATTGACATTGGCCAGCGTCTTTTTAAAGCTGACCTCAAGCGTGTCGGTTGGTTGAATTTCTACCGGTTTCTCCTCTGAATACACAACCGAATCACCGTCCAGCAATTGAACTTTCAACAGGCGATTTGCAGTGGTGATCTCCCCATTGACAATGCTCGTGTTCAGCTCAAACAAGCCATTTTCATGCCCATCATCAAGGTCGGCGATGACGCGAAAATCTGCAATGGCCACTTTGGGTTTTGCGTAAATGAACACCTCTCGCTCAATGCCACTCATGCGCAACATGTCCTGGCTTTCTAGGTAGCTGGCATCGCTCCAGCGGTGCATTTGAATGGCAAGAAGGTTCGCGCCTTCCTGTACAAACGATGTGACATCAAACTCTGCGGGTGTTTTTGACCCTTGCGAATAACCAACATAGCACCCGTTGAGATAGAGATACATGGCCGATTTTGCCCCTGCAAAATGAAGAATGATTTGCTCATTCTTCCACGTCGCAGGAATATTGAAGGTGTGCCGATACGTGCCCACAGGATTGTATTCTACAGGGGCGTTGGGCCATTTGGTGGTAAAGGGGTAGCGCTCGTCCAAATAGATCGGGTGGTCATAACCCTCCACCTCCCAGTTCGATGGTACGGCAATGGTGGGCCAATCTGCATCGTGAAGGTCTGCTTCATAAAACCCTCGGACCCGGTCTTTGGGAGAACGCACCCATTGAAACTTCCAATCGCCATTGAGCGACAGAAAGCGTTCCGAACCTTCAAGGTTGTTTTTCGCTGCATGCGCCTTGGTTTCGTATGCGAAAAAATCGGCGTGAGGGCGCAGCTTATTCACCCCAAAAACCGTGTGATCGTTGTGTAGGTTTTGCTCCTGTGATTGGTTTGGAGCCGTGCAAGCGGCCAGCAAGAGCAGCGCAGCGAGATGAAAAATTTGAGGCTTCATCATACCCGCTTATTAATCCACATCGGCCTTGATTGACTGCATAAAGTCTTCGAAGAAAATGGTTCTCAGTCTGGACAGCAGCTCATCTGCATTGCGCTTTGAAAAAACCAAAGGCGGTTTGATCTTCAGTACGTTGTTGTCTTTGCCGTCAGTGCTCATAAGAACGCCCAGTGTTTTCATCCTGTTTGCGAGGTAGACGGCCTTTTCTGGAAGCGGTTCTTTCCTGCTGTTGGCCAGCTCAATGCCCAGAAACAAACCCTGGCCTCGGATGTCTCCAATGACAGGAAATTCTTCTTGCAGTTGTTGAAGCTCTGACTTCAGATAATTTCCAACGATCAGGGCGTTTTCCTGTAATTTTTCCTCTTTGACAACGCGCAGCACTTCGGTGCCGATGGCGCACGAAACTGGGTTGCCGCCAAAAGTGTTGAAGTATTCCATGCCGTTGGCAAAGGCATCGGCTACAGGTTGTGTGCACACCACCGCAGCCAATGGGTGCCCGTTGCCAATGGGCTTCCCGATGGTCACTATATCTGGAATCACATCGTGCAATTGGAAGCTCCAAAAATGGCTGCCAACTCGCCCGCACCCCACCTGGACTTCATCTGCGACGCACAGGCCGCCCGCATTTCTCACCGACTCGAATGCGATTCGCAAATAATCTTCGGGGAGCTCCACCTGTCCCGCGCAGCTGACAATGGCCTCAAAGATGAAGCCGGCCACATTTCTGCCTTCAGATTGTATGTTATTCACCTGTTCTGCCACGTGTGCCGCATACAGAGGCCCGCTGTCGGCACTTTGATAGGTGCCCCGGTACATGTCAGGCAGTGGGACAATATGGGTGTGCTCTGGGACGCCAGCGCCTCCCGTTCTGTCAAACTTATAGGAACTGATGCCAACGCAACCGCCGGTGTTCCCGTGGTAGCCCATTTCAAGGGCAATCATATCCTTTTGCCCGGTCGCTGCCTGGCACATGCGCAATGCCAGCTCATTTGCCTCGCTGCCAGAATTCACGACATGCACCACCGACAACTCTTTTGGAAAAGTGGCGAGCAATTCTTCTGTGAAATCGTTGATGGCGCCGTGCAAATAGCGCGAGTTGGTGTTGAGCACAGCCATTTGCCTCTGGCCTGCGTCTACCACTCTGGGGTGTTCGTGTCCAACGTGGGCCACGTTGTTTACGGTATCTAAGTACTTTCTCCCGGTCTGATCAATGAGGTATGCGCCGGATCCTCTTGCCATTTTCAGTGGGGCATCATATACCAGGCTTAAACTCTTGCCTAGATGTGCTTTTCTGTATGAGAGAAGCTGCTGATCGTTCTTTTCGGCAGGTGGTTTCAATCCGCTGACATCGAATAACAGGTTCGGATCAGGACAAATACTGCTCCAAACGATGAGCTCATTGGGGTAGCACACGCCCGGAAAATCCTGCTTGTTGCCCAGCAGGTCCAACATGATTTCAAAATGGAGATGGGGCGACCAGTTCCCATTTTCTTCCGTCTGTCCAACATAGCCTATCAGGTCGCCCTTTTTTACAAGCTGTCGCTCCGTGAGCAGGTCTAAACTGCTTGTAGACAGGTGTCCGTAAAGGCTAAAAAACGGGATTCCATCATCCGTTAGATGTTCCAAAATAAGCGTTGGACCGTACTGTTTATCCCCAGGGTTGTGGCGCAGACTCACGACTGTGCCGTCAAACAGTGCGTGAAATGCCGTGGTCGGTTTCACCCAAAAATCAACGCCAAGATGTGCCGTCCTCCACTCCGGCCCTTCGTTGCCTTCGCGTTGATAATCGGCGGTGCAGTAAAAGGGGCGGAATTCGGCATAGCCTCCAGCAATCAGGGCTGCGGGATGCGCTTGTTGCAGTGCATTGATTTTGTCGCTGGTGTAGCCGAGGTCGCTGTACTGGCTTTCGTGTCCTAGCCAGGTGCTTGACACACTCATATTCACCGGTTGAACCGAATCAAAGTGTAGATCCGGAAACAGGTCTTGAAGCGCTACTGTTTGCTCGTTTGCCCAGGCCGAAAAGCCTTTTTCGTTTGGGTGGGGCTCAAAGCTACAAGCGTGTCGAAAGCTGCAATGCGCTAAGGTTCCGCTCACGTCCATCCACTTTTCTAGAACCTCCCACGCTGGTTTTTCGCTAATCAGCAGGTACTCGTTTTCCGGTTCCTTCTGTTTGTTGATGGCTGATTTTGTGACGCTAATGACCAGACGCATCGCGACCAGGTCATACAAACAGCAAAGCTCATCTTCTTGCAGCGGAAATTGGCTGTGGTACCCGGCAACAATTGGCAAAGCCGCGCCCAACACATCGGGTTTGTTCATTACCGCATAAGCAATGGCAATGGCCAAGTCATTGATGATGGGTGTGAAAACCGCATCTCCGAAATCAATTATTGCACGGACCTTCGGAGCGACTAAATCGCGGGTGACAATAATATTATTGTCATTGACGTCATTGTGCACCACGCCTTTTCGCAAGGCTTGGTAAACCAGCTTGAAGGCTTTGAATCTTGCTTGAAAGTGCGAGGCGATTTCTTGCTGGGCTGGGGGAAACAAATGAAGGTGCTCGCTTGTCCATTCCGCTTTTGCAACATCCCAATCCAACCTGCGATGTGCTTCGGGATGGTCAAACCCTTGCAATGCCCGCGTCAGCTTTCCGGCTTCTTCACCAAGGCTGTACAGCAGTTCATTTGTCACCGGATTCATGCCGGACCACAACCGTCCTTTCATCCAGGACAACAACCGAACCTTTCTGGCATGGCCCGACCCGTCTTTTATCTCGCTGACATAGCGGCCCTCAACATCGGCAATGGGCCTGGGTAGAGCCAGCTCAACATCACTGTCAGCGGCATGGTTGAGCAGCGCATTTTGAAACTCGATGTACGCCTGCTCCGCATCCGGCCGGCTGATTTTTAAAATGTAGCTGCCTGAAGCCGTCTTGACCCGGAAATTAAAATCGAGTTCCCCCGGCAGCGGGGTGATTTCCCCCTCAAGTTGGTACAGTTGGCGCGCAGTCTCAGCAGCCCCTTCTACATCAATTTGTATGGACAAATAATCAACTCCCATGCTATTCATTTAGCAGCAATATAAGGGATAGCCTATGACCAACATTAGAGATTACGGGATCGGTATCGCCGTAGTATGAAAGGGCGAATGGTTCGGGGTTTTCTTCGGGTATTGGCTACTCTACTGTTGGCACTAGGCCTGTGCATATGCAATGCATCAAGTACTTCATTTAGTCAAAATGGTAATACTACTATAAGGAGGGATCCAAAAGCTGACTTAGGATTGGGATACAATTTGGGTGACCTGAAAACAAAAAGCCTGCAAATCAATGACTTACAGGCTCTTTCGTGACCGTGTAGGGATTCGAACCCCAAACCTCCTCATCCGTAGTGAGGTGCTCTATCCAGTTGAGCTACACAGCCATTTTTTCCGTCGAAACGGGGGGCAAAGATATCAACTCTGTGTCATCCACCAAATCCTTTTTTAATCAATATTATCGGTGGGCACCCATTCTCTGAGAAGCCTTATTTCGTTAGCTTTTTAACAATCATATTCCGCGCTCCTTTCGACAACCCGTCCCGGTGCAACATGATGGCAATGGTGTGATGGCGGAAGTATTCCATCGACACAAATTGCCTGCCACCGTATTCATTCCCATCACCCCAAGAATTCTTCATAATAAAATATGGGCGGCCTTGTGTATCACGCGCCCTCCCTACAATATGCATGAGATGATCATCGGTCGTCGACTGCTCGTCAAAATCCTCTTGACGCGTCGCTTGGGTCACGGAAGGCTCAACCGGCATGGAATCCAAGGTTTTCCAATCATCCGCAGTTTTTGCAGTTTCAGGCATAATGGCCCATCCCTTGCGGAAAGAGAAACCTTTGTTGCTCACGTCAGCATCCCATGCAACCGTCATACCATGGTCCAATGCTTCGTTCACCGTCGCTTCCAATTCCTCGATCGGTACGTTCAAGAATAACCCGTGGGCGTGATTGTCAGGCACTTCCAAAATGAATCTAGATCCAAATGGATGGTGGGTAAAGGAAGTCAACGACACATAATTTGCTTGATTGATCTTCATGGCCTTCCTAAACGACTGAGGCGTGTAGTTCTTCCCTTGGTAGTTGAATTCGGTGGGAAGCGCGCCTAAATACGCATCCAGAGTCCCCGAAACGGCTGCGATTGACGCGGGAGAAATGGAGCCCGACTGCTTCACCATGGCTTGCACCATGCTTTCGAGTACGGCATCCAATTCAGAATGATTGTAACTGCCCGGCTCCTGTCCACCGGCGTACACTGCTTGTGGAACCAAGCCATAAACATCAGCTGCATGGATCACGTCGTGGCACAATCCCCCCGGTCCGAATTGGTGTTTGCCTTGGTAGCGGACAAACCGTTCCACTTTTTCGGGGTAAATGACGCGAACCGCAGCCATTTCACTCAAATCATGGAGTTCGCCGGTCAAACGAGCCACTTCGGACTCTAAAAAACTCGTGGTGCTAAAGCTCCAGCAGGTGCCTGTTTGGCCTTGACTGGTGACTTCCGTGGCGGTTAAGTCAATTTCAATGCTAGGCGCTTGAGCCAGCGCTTGGGTCATTCCGACAAAGAGAACGAGCATCAATGTGAGGTTTCGCATGGTATCTTTTGGTTTGAATCGCAAAGTACAACATGCCACAAGCAAAATCATCGTCTAAACTGACCACGTGGGAACTGACCATGAAGGAAACGTTGCGCAAAGGGGTGGGTGTTGAAACCATCAAATATTTTGCTGCCGAGGCCTTGTCTCAACCTGAATTGCTCAACACGTTATTGGCAGCATTGAAAGGCGAATTGTCCGTAGACCCATTTGTACTGCGCAAAAGCGCTTGGGTGCTTCACCACGTGTATCTCATGGACAACCGAGCGCTGTTGCTCAAACGCGATCAACTCTCCGATATCCTCGACGCCACGACCGACGTGTCGGTCCTGCGAGAACTACTGAAAATTCTCGCGAGCCCGGTATGGGTTGACATTGAATCTGATTCACAACGGAGGGAAATGGTCGCACTTGGCACCGACCTGCTCCACGACACATCCGTCCCGATTGCATTGCATTATGCCGCCATGCAACTCATCGGATTCCGAATTCAAACCAAAAAGGAACTGGATGCGTGCTTGGAAGCCATGCAATACTTAGGGGTTGAATTGGGAGTTCAAAACACCGCATTCTTGAGCTGCCTTCAACGCACGGCGGTGAGTTTTCGTCAGAATTTTGCCCGGATAAAGCTTCCCAATTGAGGCGGGATAACCCAGGTCAAATACAACGCTCCTTGAATGAGGTTGGCTTCATACGACCCCAACTTTACCCGATCGCGGCTTACCCGCGCAGTCAACATCAGGTTCCCCCCTTCTTCGAAAAACAGCTCCACTCCCAAGGCAGCAAAAGCGCCATAACCCGTTGAAGTCAAATTGGAAGTCGGCCCTGAAAACTGGTTGCCCAATTGAGCGGTCAGAAGTTGATAGCTTGTATTCTCAATTCGGACATAGTTCTGCTGAATGCTTGTAGACAACATATTGCCTCCCAATTCAATAACCCAACTTATCTCATCTGTAATATAAGCAGCTGTCCGGTAGGCCAATGACAATTGAAACCGGTTTTCCTCGCTAAAAATACCATACGTTCTTCGGTTTTCTGACCCCATTCCCGTATCGACATCTGACGAAACAATGTTCCATCCTCCCTCCGATTTCATGCCGCTGATTGCGTCCACATGAAGAACCAATGCGCTTTCAGGATTGAAGAACAACATGGTCTGCAACCCCATCAAAGTTCCAGGCTTGTAACGCATACCGTAAAGATCGGGGTACTCGATTCTGATGAACTCTCCAGCTTCTAACCCAATGGAATTCATCACCTGACTCCACACCGTTCCATTCGGGCTGTAGATACCCAATCGCTCCTCGATGGTCATGAGGTTGGCCGTGTTGTCCCCCAACTCATATATCTCTCCCGCCCAGCCGTTGTAAAAAGCATTGGCTGCTTTGTGGTTTCCCTGATAGACTCCAAAATTCAAGGCAAACTCGATTCCCTTTCTCGCAGGAACGTATCCCCCGTCATAATCATCCCAATCATCCCATTCCTGAGCGATGGCACAATTTGAAAAGCAAACCAAAACAACAACCGGCAATCCAACCCGAAAAATAGAATTCAACTTTTTCATGCTCTTCGAATTTACGAAACCCTGCCCAGTTATGGTTCAAATGCCATGCGCACCTCTACGCGCTGCAATGGCCAGTCCGAATTGTCCGTAGGCAAGGCAGCAAGTGCGTCCAATACATCCCAACCAGAAACCATTTCCCCAAAAACGGTATGTTCCCCATCCAAGTGTGGCGCTCCCCCCTCCTCTAAGTATCGAGCTTTCTGCCCTTCCGAATAGGTCAGTCCCTTCTCATTCTCCAGCTGGAACAACTCCACAGAGGACACTTTGCGGCCCACTACGAGGTAGAAATCATACGAGGCGGACCGTTTGTCTGGATTCCCTTGATAGGTCCGTCCCATGGCCAATGCGCCGCGGTAATGCAACCGATCATCCCGCAATTCAGCCGGAAGCGTATGCTTACCAATCAGCCAGCGATGTTCTTGCGCTGCATCTTCATCCGAGTTCCCTCCTTGCACAACAAACTCCGGCACAATCCGGACCATTTCGGTTGGATTGTAATATCCGCGCGTCACTTTGTAACGAAAATTCGCCGCATGCAATGGAACATCATCGAATAATTCGACCACGATATCGCCCCATTCTGTTTGCATCTTCACGAACCGCTCCTGGTGTTTTTCATGCCAATCCATCAAGAATGCCTCGCAATTGGCATTGGTCAAACTTGGAAAAGTGATCACGGGCGCAATCGGAGGGGCCTTCTTGGATGCAGGCATTTCTTGAACTTGAGTCGGAGCAACCTCTTCTTGGCAGCCCAACATCAGTCCAACGATCATCGCCCAGTAAATGGCGCCTGTATTGTGCATCAACATGCGGCAAATTTAGGGGACCAACGAAAAACGAATCTGGACTGAATTTGTTGGTTGACTTCCTTCCCTTTATGCTGAAATTTACATCTCCATGCGCTACGCCATCGTCGACATCGAAACAACGGGATCTCACGCCAAAGGGCATGGCATCACCGAAATTGCCGTCATCATCACCGATGGTCAACAGGAATTGGAACGCTGGGAAACCTTGGTGAATCCTGGTGTGTCGATTCCATTCCACATCACGCGTTTGACGGGCATCGATGATGCCATGGTGTCCAGCGCACCGCCATTTCACCAAATCGCCGACGAACTAAAGGAATGGCTCAGCGACACCGTTTTTGTGGCACACAACGTGGGGTTTGATTACAGCTTTATCCGCGGCCACTTTGAAACCTTGGGACAAACTTGGAAGAGTCCAAAACTGTGCACCGTGCGGTTAGCGCGCAAACTTCTCCCTGGGCACGGCAGCTACAGCCTTGGAAATCTCTGCAGGGACCTCGACATCGTCAACGACGCGCGTCACCGAGCGATGGGAGATTGCGACGCTACGCTTGTGTTGTTTCATCGGATGATGGCCCTACCCCGATCTGAAAAGGTGATCGAAGGAATGCTGGGACGCGGAGACCGTGAATCGTGGCTTCCACAACACGTCGAGGCGAAAGACTTCGAAGCCTTGCCCACCAGCCCTGGCATCTACCAATTTCTGAACAAAGCCGGCATACCCATTTACATCGGAATGTCACACAACGTGAGGCACCGAGTGCGCAGCCATTTCAGCGGCAGCATGTCGAGCGAACGGCGTCAAGCCTTCTTGCGGGACACCTACCAGATCGTCGGGGAAGCCACCGGATCGGTACTCATGGCCAGGCTACTTGAGGACGACCTCATCCGGCAGCATTGGCCTGTGCACAACCGAGCTCAAAAGTCCGTTCCGATGAGAACAGCGGTTCAGTTGTACACCGATCGATTAGGCTATCAGCGATTTTTGCTCAAGCGACAACGCCATGGACAGAATGCGATTCGATCCTTCTTCAAAGGCGAAGAAGCAAAAGAATGGTTGCACGCATGCGCTCGCGAACATCAATTGGACACCGACTTACTCGGCTTGGGCACAGACGGCGTCGCAGTCACCCGGACCCAATCGAAAGAAGTGCACAACAGCGCCATGGAAGTCATCCTAGCCCAAGCCCAGAAAATGAGGCGACTGGCCATCATCGCCCCAGGTCGTTCCGCAAACGAATCGGCGGTCGTTCTTATAGAGCAAGGAAGTGTCATTGGCTGGGGCTTTACCCAAGAAGCCATCGAACGGTTCGATTCAATTGAAGACTTGGTTGAAGCAAAGAAAGGTTCTGGGACGACCGATGCGATTTTGGAGCATGCGCTCAAAGAACACGAACAAGGCACATCAGATATTCGAATTTGGGAAGAACCCGAAGTCAACGCATAAAAAAAGCCACCCGGAAAGGTGGCCTTTTTTTTGACTTCGCTGTAAGATCAGTTCAAGATGCTCGGGAAAATTCCAAGGACTTTCGTCTTTTGCATGCGCATTCCAGCGGAATAAGCTAAAATGTTCCTCACCGCACTCGGTCGAGGCATCAGCAGCGCATATTTAAACGATTCATCACACCAATCAGCAGTCAAGTCATTCGTTGTACCATTTGCCATGTGCTTCAGTTTATAAGAGTGAATTCTCTCCCATAACGCACTTAAACAACTGCTATTGTGTACCGTTGAAAAATCGCGGTGTTAGCCCATGGCTATCGAGCAGTCAACTGAACCCCATGATCCGAAACCATCTTCCGCAAGTTGATGAGAGCATACCGCATCCTCCCCAACGCAGTATTGATGGAAACTCCCGTTTCATCTGCGATCTCTTGGAAACTCAAATCACGCACAATCCGCATCTGCACCACGGCTTGCTGTTCTTCAGGTAAGAAGTGTACCAAGTGACGCACATCCTCATAAATCTGCTCTTGAATCATGGCATCTTCCACATGAAGCTCATCGTTGCACAGCGTGTCAAACACATCGAAATCATCCGTGGGGCGCACCATACGCATCTTTTTATTGCGTCGGAAATGGTCAATGGACAGGTTGTGGGCAATCCGCATCACCCAAGGCAAGAATTTGCCCTCTTCATTGTATTTGCCGCTTTTCAACGTGTTCACCACCTTAATAAAGGTGTCTTGGAACAAATCGTTGGCCAGTTCGGAATCCCGAACAATGAAAAATATTTTCGAGTAAATCTGTTGTTGGTGTCGATTCAAGAGAGATTCGAAAGCTCCCTCATCGCCAGAAGATAGGTATAGATCGATCAGTTGACGATCAGTCAGTGCAGCACGCATGATGTTACGCATTTAAGGTGAATACAAACCCACGTTTGGCGGGCCCTTACTTTGAAGCGTAAAATGTGTCTATCGCGTACTTTTTTTGAGTGACTATATCGAATATACAACAAAATATCATTTGGATGAAACCGCCGGTACCTTTACTGTGTTAACAAAAGCGAATGGACATTCGGATTACAGGTGCCAAAGTGCACAACCTCAAAGACATTTCTGTCACCATTCCCAAACGGAAATGGACTGTTATCACGGGTCTTTCAGGTTCTGGCAAAAGCTCATTGGCCTTTGATACGCTTTATGCAGAAGGTCAACGACGGTATGTCGAGAGTTTAAGCAGCTACGCCCGTCAATTTCTGGGAAGGTTGGAAAAACCGGATGTTGACTCCATCGACGGAATATCCCCGGCCATTGCCATTGAGCAGCGCTCCTCCTCGGGTGGTCCTCGATCGACCGTCGCAACGCGCACCGAGATCCATGATCACCTCCGCCTGTTGTACGCTCGCATCGGACACACGATTTCACCCATTTCCGGAGAGGAAGTTCGAAAAGATCGCCCCGATGATGTTTTGGCCTTTGTATCCCAGCTAGAACCAAACACCCGTTTCATGGTGGGCTCTCCCTTGACCATCAAGGAAGGAAGAAATTGGCACCAACAAGCTGAACTATTGCTCCAACAAGGATTCAGCCGTGTCATTGATCGAGATGGCAAAACCCATATGCTATCTGAACTAGTGGACAACAAGGATTTCAAGTCCAATGACGATGAACTCCGCGGATGGCGATTGTTAATCGACCGGCTCACGGTGGATGTTGAAAACGATGAGTTTAAAGCGCGGCTGATAGATTCAGTGGAAACGGCTTTTTTCGAAGGAAGTGGTGATTGTATTCTCTTGTTCGCAGACCATCGACCCGAAGTGTCTTTTTCGGATCGGTTTGAACGAGACGGGATGTCCTTTCCAGAGCCCAGTCCGGATTTATTCACCTTCAACAGCCCTATCGGGGCTTGTCAATCGTGCGAGGGATTCGGGCACATCATCGGAATCGACCCTGCACGCGTCGTGCCCGACCCAAGACTCTCCATCTATGAAGATGCCATTGCATGCTGGAGAGGTGAGCGAACAGGGCTTTGGAAAGAACGGCTTTGCCTTGGTGCCCATAAAGTGAACCTTTCGATCCACAAGCCGTGGAATGAATTGTCCGATGAAGAAAGGGAATGGGTTTGGAATGGTGGCCCAGGATTCAAAGGGCTGCATGCCTTTTTCGCATACCTCGAGGAAAAGAGTTACAAAATACAGTTTCGGGTCATGCTCAGCCGTTACCGAGGAAGAACCTCTTGTCCCGATTGCAAAGGCACCAGGCTGGGCAAAGCATCCCAAAACGTGAAGGTGGACCAGACCGATCTCACCACCTTGCTTCGCATGACGGCCCAGGACGCATTGGACCATGTCCAGCAGCTGGACCTTTCGGAACATGATCGAGCCATCGGTAAACGCCTCTTGCAGGAAATAACACAGCGGTTAGAATACCTGTGCGACGTAGGCGTCGGTTATTTGACCCTGGATCGCGCGAGTAAAAGCTTAAGCGGCGGCGAATCGCAGCGCATTGCATTGAGCACATGCCTTGGCAGCAGCTTGGTTGGCAGCACATACATTTTGGACGAGCCCAGTATCGGGCTGCATCCAGAAGATACAGCGCGACTGATCTCCATCTTAAAGAAGCTGCGTGATTTAGGAAATACCGTGGTCGTGGTGGAACATGACGAAGACATCATGATGGCCGCTGACCACATCATCGATATGGGCCCCGAAGCGGGAAGTCATGGAGGCGAAGTCATCTTCTCTGGATCCCATGCCAAATTGAACGCCTTGGACGCCGACCACCCCTCTTGGACGGCCGCGTACTTATCCGGAAGAAACACCGTTTCCATTCCTCTTCGCCCAGTTATTGGACGTGACCAGTTGGAGTTGCGCGATGCGCAAATGCACAACCTCAAAGGAGTGAACGCCGACTTTCCTCTGCATGCTATGACCGCCGTTACAGGGGTCAGCGGCTCAGGAAAAAGCACCCTGGTCAATGGTGTGCTGATCCCGCTAATCCGTCAGCATTTAGAAGGTATCGGGACCTTAAAAAACACCAACGGCTCATTGGGAGGCAGCGTTCAATTGATCGGAGCTCTGGAATACATCGACCAAAACCCCATTGGCAAATCCTCTCGGAGCAACCCGGTGACGTACGTCAAGGCATTTGATGAAATTCGAGGCCTGTTTTCGTCCACAGCAGCATCCAAAGCACGTGGATACAAACCTTCTCACTTCAGCTTCAATGTGGTGGGCGGGCGTTGTGAAACATGTGAAGGTGAAGGCGAAGTCACCATCGGCATGCAGTTTATGGCAGACCTCAAATTGCGATGCGACAGTTGCAAAGGTCAGCGCTTCCAAGACGAAGTGCTCGAAGTCAAGTGGAACGGGAAAAACATCTCTGACGTACTCCACATGACCGTGGATGATGCCGTGGAGTTCTTTTCCCCCGCCCCAAGCACGAACAAAGTGCCCACAGCACAGAAACGACTTATTCAGAAACTCTCTCCGCTGCAAGATGTCGGACTGGGCTACGTGACCCTTGGGCAAAGCAGCAGCACGTTGAGTGGAGGTGAAGCGCAACGGATCAAATTGGCCACCTTCCTGTCGAGAGGAGACAAACAGGCCCATACGCTTTTCGTTTTCGACGAGCCTACCACGGGTTTGCATGCGCATGATGTACAAAAACTACTGACCTCGTTCCAAGCCTTGCTTTACCAAGGACACACCATCATTGTGATCGAACATCAATTGGATATCATGGCTCACGCGGACCACATTATCGATATGGGCCCCGGAGGGGGCAATGCAGGAGGGAAAAGAATATTCCAAGGATCTCCCATCGATTTACTCGATTGCACCGAATCAATCACAGCCCATCATTTGAAAGCAAAAAAACAAATCGCAAACCGATGAGATGGCACCACTTCTCCTGGCTCTTGATTTGCATTCCCCTAGGATGCTCTCAAGCCCAAAGTCCTGCTGAAAATGACACAGGAGATTCGATTCAATGGGAAGAGAAATTAAGCCCTGAAGCGTATCGTGTTCTTCGGCAATGTGGAACCGAGCCACCGTTCACGGGGAAATACTGGGATCATCATGAAATGGGGATTTACCTGTGCGCCGGGTGCGGAACACCTCTTTTCAATAGCGAAACGAAATACGACAGCGGAAGTGGATGGCCCAGCTTTTTCGATGTCCTGAACACGTCAAACATCACCACGAAATCGGACTACCAAAGGGGAGTGGTTCGCACCGAATTGCTCTGCAATTCTTGCGGGGGACATTTGGGACACGTATTCAATGATGGACCAGAACCCCACGGGTTGCGCTACTGCATCAACAGTGTTTCACTTCAATTTGAAGCCAGCGAACACCCGAAGGAATCCGCTGCGCCAAAACACTGAACTCAAATTCAATTTTATTTACCGCAGGAAAAGGTGATTCCCTCAGCTTGAATCATATCACCACCCAAGATGGTGGAATCATTGACCTGTATCGCACGCGTACGCCCATGGATATTGATCATCCCCGTAACCACGCCGGTGGTGGTTAGCTGAGCAATGAGAATGCGTTTATCAGATGGCGCAAATGCTTGACGCTTGTCTGGAGTAACAAACCACGCTCCATTGTTGGTCACCAATCCTTGGCCCTGTTCGAAAACAGAGAAATCCATTAGGAACCCAGTCAACGAATTCATGTAGTTGTCATCCAGTCCAATGGTGACCCATGAATCAAACGCCAACGTGGCGTCATTCTGGATATCGAATCGTTGAACTTCAGAAGCCAAGGCCCCTCCATTTGGGTGCTGATAGAACGTACTCGTCGTCTTAATTTCCAACGGCTTGCCTTCTTCACCAAAGATGGCATCGATGACATCTCCTTCACTTTGCATCACTGCATATACCCTGTAGGTGTCTCCCTCAATGGCCCCACCGTTATCAACGGACTCCACTTCGACGTGAGAAAATTGGGCAAATGCCACGATAGGTAACGTGGCCACAACCAATGTCAGAATAGAATTCAAGCGCATCATTCAAGCAATTTATGTTCCTCGGCCGTTACTTCACGATCCGATTACGTCCTAAAATACGACGACTTCCCATAGACTTCGCACGGAAGCCTGAAGATCGTGGTACAAAGTACGTTAATGTCAACTCATGAGAATGAGGGCTCAAGTATTGAGCGTTCGTCCCTGTAATGTCATAACTATATGAAAGACCAACGGGTCCATACTCTCCTCCCACGCCAACAATCATGGCATCGTTGGTCCTAAAACCAAGCGCTATCCAAGCCATCTTCGCATACCAACCGCGAACGTAAATGTCCAATTGCGCTGGCGTGCGTTCGGTCAAGCGAACAATCGCCGACGGCTCCAATGTGAATTCGTCATTCACATCATAACTGTAATGGCCCATGAAACGGTAATGGCGAGCATTTTGGTTGTCCTGGCCAATGGCCATGGTCGAGGTTTCAAGTCCCGTTGAGGATTGGATCAAATTCGGAATCGCAAATCCAAAGGCATATGCGTCACCAAAGACCATCATTCCAAAATGCGCATCGACCGATGTCGATTGCTCCATTCCCCATTGCAATGCAGGGTCCTCTACATCCCAAACATCCAACGAACTGTTATCAAATGACCACTGATTGGCCATGACACTCAGTCCAAATGAAACCGCAT
>JAPKCA010000042.1 GCA_028823145.1 Flavobacteriales bacterium | reverse complement strand
CCACCAACGAACTCGGCACTTATGTGTGGTTTTAGAAAATATTTACCAATCGAGAAACGCCAGTGCTGTCATGAGGAGCTGCGACGGCATGGGCGTACAAGATGTCCATTTAATTGAAGACATCAATCCATGGAAGTACAATCGAATCGTTTCCAAGGGAACACCAAGCTGGTTGACCCTGCATCGTTACAGAAATTCCCCTGACCCCACATCAGCATGCATTGCAAATCTGCGAGAAAAAGGCTATGAAATCGCCGTGACCTCGCCGCATACAAATGGATTTAGCGTAGACAAATTGCCTATGGAAAAGCCTATTGCACTTGTAATGGGCACCGAATCACAAGGCGTTTCCGATCGGTTGTTAGATGCCGCTGATTACCATGTTGCTATTCCCATGCACGGGTTTGCTGAATCGTTGAACATCAGCGTAGCAGCAGCCATCGCATTGTATGAATTAACGAAGCGATGTCGTGAACTTGACCCGCATGTTTGGGAATTATCCCAGCAAGAGAAATGCGATTTACTCGTTGAATGGTCGATGCTCACCGTTCGGAAATCCGACCTGATCCTGAAGCGCTTCGGGATTTCTCCTGAAAGTGGTCTTGCCATTTGATTTGTGCATTCTTGTACATCAATTGCACCATTCGCTCACGACCTTTGCAAACTCATGAAAGCAAGCCGTCCGCTCCAAATTGATTTCGCAAGTTTGTTGCGCGTTGCCCTTCCTATTTCGCTGGGAGCCTTGGTCCAGTTTTTCGTCTTCTTAACGGACAATTTTTTCCTCGCCCGGCTAAGCGAATCAGCCATCAACGGAGCAGGCAATGCAGGGCTGGTCTATTTGACGCTGCAGATGCTTAGCTTCGGCAGCGCTGCAGCGTTGCAGATCGTGATCGCCCGAAGGATCGGGGAAGGCCGACGGGACTTGGCACTTCAAACATTTCGATCTGGAGTGGGCATCCATTTGGCCATCGGAATCTCTTTGATGCTAATTGCCAATCTCTTGAACCAAGGAATCTTGGGAATGACGATTGCCAGTGAGGCGATTCGAGCTGTTTTTGAACCCTTCCTCACTATTCGAATCTGGGGCTTTATTCCATTTTCAATCATTCTCGCATTCAACGCGCTCTACACTGGAACTGTCAGGACGTGGCCTCTCTTGATCATTTCTGGCACCACGGCAGTCGTCAATATTATTTTAGATGCTGGATGGGTTGAAGGCTGGTGGGGCATGACGGCCATCGGAGCAAATGGAGCTGCTTGGGCCTCTCTGGTTGCCGAGTCCTTGGGTTGCGGTCTTGCCATTCTTCTCACCGCGTTGATTATTCCGGATGCCTTCCGCCCTTGGACATGGCTAGAGCGTACGGGGTTGAAGGCCTGGTGGAAATTGGCTTTCCCCCTCATGGGACAATTTATCACCATGATTGCTACCTGGACTGCCTTTTTCTTTTTCGTGGAAAAAGTGGGAGGGCTGGAATTGAAAGTATCTCACATCACACGCAATATGTTCATGATGGGATTTGTCGTTGTCCAAGGCATGGAGCAAACAACACGAACATATGTCAGCGGGCTTATTGGCGAAAACCGTCGGCACGACTTGCATTTGACCCTCAGGCGCATTTTCATCCTCAATCTGTCTGGAATCCTACTTTTCTGCCACGGATTTGTTCTTTATCCTCAATGGCTTGCGAGCGCCTTTTTTGATAATTTGGAAGGTACATACGCCATGGTACGAACCCTTCATGTAATTTTCATCGCCATCACCATTTATTCTCTAACTGGAATCATGCTGGCGACCATTCAAGGAGCAGGAGCAACGGGGGTCGCTTTCCGTGTTGAATTCATTGCCGTTGCGATATACATGCTCATTGCAGCGGCATTGACCCTCTGGTGGCCACAACCCATTTGGATCATCTGGCGCGTAGAATGGGTCTATTTCAGTTCCATTGGACTCGGTAGTTGGATATACTTGCGAAGAGGCACATGGATGAATGCCCAGAAAAGTTGAACTTTGGAAGCTCAAGGCATGCCCATATTTCCCACACATCCCATGAACCGCCCATTGCGCGTCGCTTTTCTCGGAACACCTGAGTTTGCCGCCGCGTGTTTGGATGCGCTCATTGCTTCGAATCACGAAGTCGTTGGGGTAGTCACCGCAACGGACAAGCCAGCAGGACGAGGCCACCAGCTCCAAATGTCCGAAGTCAAAAAGGTGGCCATTACTCACCATCTCCCCCTTTTGCAACCACCCAATTTGAAGGAGGATGAATTCCTCGAATCCTATTGTGCTTGGGAAGCTGATGTTGCAGTAGTCGTCGCATTCAGGATGTTGCCTGAGAGCATTTGGAGCGCTCCTTCCTTTGGCACCATCAACTTACACGCCTCTTTGCTTCCCCAATTCCGCGGTGCAGCGCCGATTCAACGCTCCATCATGGCGGGGCACATAAAAACAGGAGTCACAACATTTTCGCTTCAACACAAAATTGACACCGGTGACATCCTGATGCAAGCGTCCGTTGCAATTGACCACGATGATGACGCCGGCCGCCTTCATGACCGCCTTCGGGATGAAGGGAAAAAATTAATTGTAGAAACGTTGGATCGATTGATCACGGGGGATTTGGTCTCATTGCCTCAAATGGACGGAGGCCACGAACCCCTGCTCGAGGCTCCAAAGCTTTTCAAATTGGATGGGAAAATCGATTGGAAATGCCCCGTTGCAGTCATCCACAATCATGTTCGTGGATTGCATCCATTTCCAAAAGCGTGGACTCCAAGTCCTTGGGGCGACATGAAAATTTTAGTTGGCCATCCTTCTCAGGTCGAGTTTCCTGCGAAACCAGCTGGTACAGCTTTGGCGCATGAACGGCAATTATTGATCGCATGCCAAGACGGTTGGTACGAAGTGAAAAGACTCACTCCTCCAGGAAAGCGCCCAATGAATAGTGATGAATGGATCAACGGCCTGTCTCACATGGACCTTGGCACATGGAACGACTAGTGAGGCCCGTACGATTCTAACAAAAGATTCAATAACTCACCCGCTGATTGTGTAATCGGTGTGCCTGGCCCAAAGACGCCAACAACACCCTGTCGATACAATGCATCATGGTCCGCGGGTGGAATAACACCTCCTACCACTACCAAGATATCGCTTCGTCCTAATTCTGCCAGAGCTTGAACGAGCGTCGGAACGAGTGACTTGTGACCACCCGCCAATGTACTTATACCTACGACATGAACGTCATTGTCCACGGCTTGTTGAGCCACTTCCTCCGGCGTTTGAAAAAGCGGACCCAAATCCACGTCAAATCCAAGATCAGCAAAGGATGACGCCACCACTTTTGCTCCACGATCATGGCCATCTTGGCCCATTTTTGCGACCAAAATTCTTGGTTGCCGGCCGACCATGGTAGCAAATTTTTGCGTCCGCCCCTGAATTTCAATGAATGCTTCTTGACCTTCCATTGCTCGTGAAAAGATACCACTGACTTTTTGTGTTTTTGGTTGATAGCGACCAAAAACCGTTTCCAACGCCAAACTTATTTCCCCCAAAGTTGCCCGCACCCTGGCCGCTCGAATTGAAGCCTCCAAAAGGTTCCCCCCTTGTTTCGCAGCAACAGACAATTCGTCCAATGCCCTGCGGACGGCTTCTGCATCTCGCTGGCATTTCAGTTCTTCGAGTCGAATCACCTGATCCTTTCTGACAGATTCTTGGTCGATCCGAAGGACATCCAAATTCGCATCTTCCTCTACGGCAAACAGGTTGACACCAATAATCCGATCTTTCCCACGATCAATTCGGGCTTGCTTTTTAGCTGCAGCCTCTTCAATGCGAAGTTTGGGTAATCCCTGTTCAATGGCTTGCGCCATACCCCCTGCTGATTCAATCTCAGCCATCAATTTCCGCGCGCTTTGAACCATGCGGTCCGTCAAAGCTTCCATCATACGGGATCCTGCCCAAGGATCTACAGCACGGGTTAACCCCGCTTCATTTTGAAGAAATTTCTGGGTGTTTCGAGCGACTCGAGCAGAAGCTTCCGTCGGCAAAGCAATCGCTTCATCCATGGAATTGGTATGAAGCGACTGCGTCCCTCCAAATACCGCTGACAAGGCTTCGATAGTGGTTCGAGCCACATTATTCCACGGATCTTGGGCCGTTAGAGACCAACCACTGGTCTGGGTGTGCGTTCGAAGTGCCAAGGATTTTGGATTGCTCGCTCCCAAGTCATGCATCATCTCCGCCCATAGCAACCGAGCCGCACGCATTTTTGCGATCTCACGAAAATGCTCCATGCCACTTGCCCAAAAAAAGCTGAGTCGCGGTGCAAATGCATCGATGGGCAAACCCACACCCATCCCTGTTTTCACATATTCCAAGCCATCGGCTAAGGTGTATGCCAACTCCAACTCTGGGGTAGCGCCCGCCTCTTGCATGTGGTATCCTGAAATGGAGATGGAATTAAAACGAGGCATGCAATCAGCAGCGTATTGGAATATATCCGAAACAATCCGCATGGAAGGCTTTGGAGGGTAGATGTACGTATTTCGAACCATGAACTCCTTGAGAACATCATTCTGGATGGTCCCCAGCAATTGATCTGTCGGAACTCCTTGCTCTTCAGCGGCGACAATATAAAACGCCAGAATGGGCAGAACAGCCCCGTTCATGGTCATACTCACAGACATTTTATCCAGAGGAATCCCATCAAACAAACGCTTGACGTCTTCCACCGAATCAATCGCAACACCCGCCATCCCAACATCTCCAGAAACTCTTGGGTGATCACTATCATAGCCCCGATGCGTGGCCAGATCAAAGGCTACGCTTAGACCTTTTTGACCCGCCTTTAAATTATCCCGATAAAATGCATTGGAGGCCTCTGCCGTCGAAAACCCTGCATATTGCCGAATGGTCCAGGCCTTTGATGCATACATCGTAGCATAGGGCCCACCCAAGTACGGCGGTTGTCCCGGGCCAAACCGCTCATGAGGCTGCGCTGGCAAACCCGACGGATAGTAAGGAGGCAAATCACTCATGCCTTATCGCATTCTTTGGTTTCCTTCACCCTGATATAAACTCCATGCGGCATCGAGCATATGGTGGGTCCACGACTCCAACGTATGGCTTCCGCCCATTGGATCAAAAGTGTGATCCAATCCAGATTCTTCCTTCAATAAATGTTGAATATTTCGCGCCCAACGAAGTCCTTCTTTTGAGGAGCCACTCTGCACATCGTGAGGCAGAACTTCAAGGCCATCTGCCCCTCCAACGACCAATGCATAGGCCCCTGCAGTTTGAAGCATGAGATGATCCGTGTCCAGATCCATGCCATAAGAATGGGACGACGTCCGACCATCAATCCAAATGGGTATCGCACCCAAATGATGCGATTCCAACCATTTTTCCCAGAGCAACCTCAGCGCCCTCAATCCCGCGATTTCCGACAATATTTCCACATCAACAGACCAACTCCACACCATGCCATTGAGCACTTCCGATGCTTCCAAATTTGCAGACTGGATACCTTCCAAAATGGAGTCCATGGTCTTGCATAGGCGAACCATGGCATCGATTCTTGACGAACCTGATTCAATCCATTGGGCAGCATCACACCCCAAATAACGCATGTTCGGAAAGCTCTCGGACATGCGTTGCGCATGCTCAACCCAAGGAGTCTGGTCGATTGTTTCGTCGGAAACCCAGCTTACCCATGAGCCCTGGACGTCCAACCCCTTTGCTGATTTGGCCAAATCATGCGCATCTTCTTCATTCCATAATCGATCAACGTGGATGGACACCATATTCAAGTACACGCCGTCTAAAAGTGCGGATAAGGGTGCGCGGCCTTTTAGCCTCAATCCCCCCACTCCATGAGCCAATCCTTGTTGGACATCTTCTGGATGAACAAACGATTGTTGCAGCTGCCAAAGATTGCCTTCATTCTTCTCTCCGGTAGCCTTGCGCGGCATCTCCGGCCAAGAATCGTTGACATTACCTCGGATGGGCATAGACCAACCCTCAGGGTGATTCGCCAAAAGATCCACACTGTGAGCTTGTTCAAGCCACTTTGCTTCGTCGAATGAATCAAAGGCAGACCCCGTTGTTTTAGCCATGCGCCAAAGATACAACAGCACATACAGTTGCATAATGTGACCAAATGCCAACGGAACTATATTCGTCACATGGATAGCACTTTGCAATGGGAAACATTCGAAGAGGTCATCATGGAAGTCGGCGTGATTATCGAGGTTCATGATTTTCCTGAGGCTCGAAGCCCTGCGTTTATCCTTCATGTGGATTTTGGGAATGAAAGAGGCATTCTCAAGACATCTGCCCAAATCACGAAGCGATACTCCAAGGATAACCTTGTAGGCAAGCGGATTGTGGGTGTGGTCAATTTCCCACCCAAACAAATCGGTCCAATGATTTCTGAATTTCTTCTTTTGGGGGCATTGGACCCCATCGAAGGGACGGCATTGTTGGAGGTTGACTCTGATGTCCCTTTGGGCTCACGGATTGCATAGACCCGATGCAAATCGTTGTTTTGGTCCTTAGATTTGTTCCATGAACAAGCTCGGCAAAGCCATATTTCTCGATCGAGATGGTGTAATCAACCACGACCCGGGAGATTACACCACATGCCTCGCTGAATTCACCTTGCTTCCAACCGTTGTGAATAGTCTGAAAACCCTCCACGATGCTGGCTATGCATTGATCGTGATTACCAATCAAGGAGGAATTGCCAAAGGACTTTACGGCCATGCTGAGGTTGCAGAAATACACGCGCACTTTCGCCAGCTCTGTGCAGACTCCGGTGTTGAGATTACCGACATTTTCTACAGTCCACATCATCCTGACTACGGCGAAAGCCTCAGCCGAAAGCCTGGTAGCCTCATGATTGAGAAGGCCTGTGCAAAGCATGGAATCGACCCGAAAAAATCATGGATGGTCGGGGACAAGACTCGGGACTTGGAGGCTGGTGCTGGCGCTGGCGTTGAGGGCATCTTATTGCCTGTCAACGGCGATTTATCTGAAATTCTGGATCAATTGATTTCTTGTCCAACCAAAGCACAAATCATGGGGGATACTTTACAGTGGCAAGCGGAAAAACATGAGACCTTTTTAGTCAACGGCAAATTGACGGATGAAACGGCCTTACCAAATCCAATCAGAAATCGAGGCTTTCGTTATGCCGATGGATTCTTTGAAACCATTCGTGTGGTTCACGGCAAGGCCCAGCATGTAGAACTGCACTTCAGTCGCTTGACTGATAGCATCCGAGCTCACCAAATGGATCATCCTGAATCATTAACCCTGGATCGATTCACAGAAAGCTTACAGGCCCTCTGTTCCGCAAATCAAATCCAAGCCGGTGGACGCATCAGGATGACATTTTTTCGAGATGGTGGAGGACGTTACACACCCGAAACAAAATCGGTGTTCTGGGTGGCTGAAGCCGAGGCTCTTGAACCCAATGTGTTCGAAATCAATGAGCAAGGATTGCACGTGGATTTGTACACGGATATGAAGAAGACCAAGGGCCCCTTGTCCAATTTCAAGAACCTGGCCGCGACCATTTATGTACAATCGGCCATTTGGGCTGCAAATCAAGAGCTCGATGATGCCCTCATATCGAATGAACAATTTCAAGTAATTGAATCTTCGCGATCCAATTTATTCTTGGTCAGCAACGGAGTGCTATACACTCCAGGGTTGGAAAGCGGTCCGGTTGGAGGGGTCATGCGCGCAGCGATCATTAACGTGGCCCTCGCAAACGAATACAAAGTCTATGAATGCAACTTAACTCCACAGGAAATGCTGCGCGCAGATGAATTATTTCTGACCAATGCAATCCGAGGCATTCAGTGGGTTGCGAGCTACCGCACCAAACGGTATTTCAACACGACCTCCCGTGCTTTGGTCAAGCAGCTCAACGCTACTCTGTTGTCCTGATTTGGACCCGTGGGTCAATCCATGCGTAAAGGACATCCACCAAAATGTTGACCGCAACAAAAATGGCGGCCACAACTGCCACACACCCCATCACCATGGGCAAATCACTTTGCTCGAGCGCACGGAACATCAAAAGTCCCATTCCCTGCCATCCAAATACAAATTCAACAAAAACAGCTCCAGCTAACATACTGGCAAACCAACCTGAAGCTGCCGTGAGAACCGGGTTTAGCGAATTTCTAAAAACGTGGTGGGTGAGGACACGGAGGGTTGAAATTCCTTTGGATTTAGCCGTGCGCACCTGAGAAGAGTTCAAGACTTCTGCTGCACTGTTACGCGTTAACTGCAAAACCACAGAAAGCGGGCGTACACCCAATGTGAATGCCGGCAAAATGGCATGCTTCCATGCCAAACGAGGCCCTTCAAAAGGATCCACTTCCCAAAGACCACCGGTCATGGGAAGTCCCGTCCAGTGGTGCCAAACAGAGCCAAATAACCATGACACCAATATGGCCATCACAAACGATGGAGCACTCATTCCCAATGCAGCCAAAGCAAGAAGGGCTCTATCCAAAGCTGACCCCATACGAAGTGCGCAGAACATACCCAACCCAAGTCCCAAAACCAACGCCAATAGCATGGCCATCGTAGCTAAAAGCAATGTGGAAGGGATGGCCTGACCAATAGCAAAAGACACGGAGCGATCAGAAATGAAAGAGCGCCCCAAATCCGGAAGCGCGACAATCCAATTTCCAGCATTTTTTCGAATCGGACTCAGTCCTTGGAAAAACCTCCCATAGCGAACAAGAAGTGGTTGATCCAATCCGTGTTTAATTCGAATGGCCTCAACTATTTCCTCCCGTTCATTCTGACCAGCAAGCTGGCGAGCCGGATCAGGAACGAATGCAAACAACATAAAAACCAAAGTCAGGGCGCCCCAAAGAACGCCTATCCCCTGTCCTGTTTTTTGGAGTAAAAAGCCCACGTTGGTTAACTCAATTCTTCAATTGTCCAAAATCCGGAAAATCCTTCCACGACCACTTGTCCTGAATCACTCCATCATGGATCCACACCAAACCTGGATTTGATCGAACGACAATCTTCAATTCCGTTTGGTCACAAGTGAACAGGGTATACGGAGCAGCATGGATAGATCTGAATTCTTCATTTTGCGAAGACGGTGCATTCGTCAATCCGATGAATCGCCATCCGGCCCCGATGGCATCCAAAGCCAGCGCATTCAGTTTTTCTTGTCCAGCAGCAGACGCAGCATCCAAATCCTTGCTTACGTGAATCAACAAATCACCCGGAGTACTTAAAAATTCTTCTGTCAAATCGTTTCCATCTGCATCAATAATCTGAAAATCCATAATCCGCGGCTCATAGCCATCCGAAATCTTCACTTCAGCACCATCAAACGAACCCGTTTCATAATGCTCTTTGAACCACGGCTCATTGTAAATCTTGATCCACTCAGTGCTCAAAATCATCGTGTCTTTTTGAGATGTCGTGTTTCGAAAGGTATACTCGGTCGCATACTTTGGAGCTTCCACCCCCAATTCTTCCGCTGTCTTTCGATTTTCCAAAATGTTCTCTTCTATGGCATATGGGCGATAGTCCTTGATGGGTAAATGGTTCAAAGTGGTGTATTGGAAAACCACGCAGACCAAGGTCACCCCGATAGCCATCCCCCATTCTCTCATCGGTCCTTTCAACCTCGATTTTAGCCCCTCAGCTATGGCATATGCAATCGCAGCAAACAACACGGGGAAATTCCAATCTAGCATGAATGCGCCAAACAAATAGATGACTGCCAAACTTCCGGAAATGAGAATGTACCCTTCCTTTTTTGAGTTAAGCTGGGTCCATCCCAAAAATGCTCCTATCAAAATAGGAACCGTCAAGATGGACAACACCACGTCTTTGATAAAACTCTGATAAGGCGTCAACGGAATGGCATTTCCAAAACAACCACATTCTAAAACACATTGATTCGTAATCTCCACCAACGCACCAGAAGAATCCATAATCATTTTTGCACCGAAGGGATCGCAGTTCGATGTGTACCACGTCAGCCATGTAAAGAAGGCCATTAAAACGCCCGTTAGTGAAGCGGTCAATTTTGGGAGCGCACCGATGACCATGGCCACGCCCAATAGAATTTCACCCACACATATACAAATCGACAATCCCAAAGCGTAATCCTCTAAACCTGGGAAATTCAATGCGCCAGGCTCGAAATACTCTTCCAGCTTGTACATAAAACCCAAGGCATCATTGGCTTTGATTAAACCAGAAACGATGAACAAAGAGCCCACCAACAACCGGCAGAATTGAACCACGGAACGGAAAAAAGTCATGCGTTGCAATTTGAAGCCAAGATACACCTGAGACATAAGCTGAAGCCCTCTTTAAGAAGGTTCTTCCAACAGGATTAGTGCAAAAATTGCATAATTTGCCATGTCCTGATAATTGGCATCCACCCCTTCGGACACCTGTGTTTCTCCCGCATGATCTTCAATTTGCTTCACCCGCAAGACCTTCATCAAAATTAAATCGATCAGGGAACTGACGCGCATATCACGCCAAGCCTCACCGTAATCATGGTTCTTACGGATCATCAAGGCACGCGTGCTATCAAATGCTTCTGTATATCGTTTGACCGCTTCTGCCGCATCCATTTCCAACGGGTGGTCGGCTGGTAATTCACATTGAATCAACGCCATCAAACTGTAATTCACAATCCCAATGAATTCAGAATCAATTCCTTCATCAATTTGGGCATCACCCGTTTCCTGAATGGTGCGAATGCGGTTTGCTTTAATGAAGAGCTGATCAGTCAAAGACGAAGGCCTCAAAATCCTCCAAGCAGTCCCGTAATCAGACGTTTTTACTTCAAACAAGCGAGCACAACGCGCGAATGCTTGATCGTATTGCAACAGAGTTTGTTCGAGTGAAGCCACGGTGAATGATGAGGTTGAAATATCTTGCGGCAAGATACGACGAACCTTTTGCAACCCTTGCCCATCACATGAATGCTTCCCCCTCTGTTGCACCGTACCATCTTCAACTCAATGGGAAGCTCTTACCACTAGTGGAGCCCCTGATCATGGGAATTGTCAATTGTACGCCCGATTCATTTTATGATGGAGGACAATTTTTCGATTCAAAGTCTGCTGTTCATCACGGTCTCAAGCTCATTGAAGCAGGTGCTGATGTAGTGGACATTGGAGGACAGTCCACTCGCCCGGGAGCGGCAAACATCTCAGTTTCTCAAGAATGGGAGCGAATTCAACCGGCCATTGAAGGGGTTTTGGAAAAGCAACCAGACGCCTGGATTTCAATCGACACCTTTCATGCAGAAGTGGCTAGGAGAGCACTTGTTGCCGGAGCCAAAATGATCAATGACGTCACGGCAGGGACCCACGATCCTGAGATGTTTCCAACGGTCGCTTCGTTTGAAGTTCCCATGGCCATCATGCACATTCAAGGAACACCGGAAACGATGCAACAAGCTCCGGCATATGACAGCGTAGTGTTTGACGTGTATCAATGGCTCGAAAAGCGCTGCATTGAAGCCAAAAAGGCAGGCATCTCAGACATCATCATTGATGTCGGTTTTGGTTTCGGCAAAACCTTGGAGCACAACTATGCGCTGCTAGACCAACTCGCCTTGTTTCACCAATTGGGGCACCCCATTTTGGTGGGAGTTAGTCGAAAATCCATGATTTGGAAACCACTTGAGACTACCCCTGAAAGCGCGCTCAATGGCACCACAGCTCTTCACTCTTGGGCTTTAGATCGAGGCGCTCATTTCTTGCGAGTTCATGATGTCGCCGAAGCAAAAGAAGCGGTCGCTTTGCATCGCTTATTGCGTGCAAAACGACCGCTTCCCGGACCACCGATCTCTTAGGTTTATTCTAAAATCAACTTGGTCGACTGTCCCGTTCCCTCAGCTTCTAACAGGTAAATGCCCCGAGGCAAGTCCCCGACATGCAAATTCAGTCCGGCACCTGTGGGCAATTGGGACCAACGCTTGACTTGCCGACCATTCAAATCCCAGAGCACCAAATCAGCTGAACCCCATGCGCCTTGAATGGCAATGAATTCGTTGGCAGGGTTTGGAAAACCCTGGAATAGCTCCGGAGTCACCGCTTCCACAACATCCACCGTTCCTGGGGCAATACTTTCAGAAGGCTGAACCATGAAAAAATGAGACATGGTGCTCACTGCGACGTTGCCACTATTGAAGTAAGGGAAATTGCTCCAAGTTCCCTCAAATGCTGGGGCGTTTGACTCTGGATTTGTATCAAAGTAACCCACCAATTCCAATGTGCCAGAAGCCGCTCCATTGACATCCAAGATGCGCAATCCACTGAGGTAATTGGATTGATAGACCTTGTCACCAATCACATACATATTGTGGTCAATGGCTTCCACCGGCGCTTCAAAAAACCCAACAATTGAGGGGACATCGAGATCGCTGATGTCCATGATGTACGTCCGGGTGTTGTTGCCGAAATTCATTTCATCCAACTCATCATTGAAGAAGCAAAAGCGATGGTCATCACTCGCCCAACCCTGGTGCGTATAACCGGATTGCGCATAACTCAATTGGGAAATCAATTGGGTGTCGGTTTTATCCTCCACATCCACGATGGCAATTCCCGAACTCCCGTTGAAACAAAGCACTACCTCGCGCCCTGCGTAATCCTCATCAGGGCCATGGTACAAAATCGGGTGGATATCATGGGAATAAGCTCCGTCGTATGAACCTACCAACACCGGATTGAGTGGGTCTTCGATATCCAAGATGTGCATACCACCTCCAAACGTGTTGGTTCCGATAGCATAAGCGAATCCTGTTTCCTCATTGATCATAATGTTATGGGCATTCCCGAACCCTTCGTATGTGGCATCTGGCGCGAGGGTCGTCACCTCATCAAGTGGCAAGCCCAGCAGGTTGGCGAGTCGGACAATTTGCAAGCCATGACCCCCTGCCTCAGAGACAATAAATGCGTGATTTTGATACACCTTGATATCACGCCACAGGCTTGGACTGGTTGCTGTCGGAAGATTTGCGAAATACTTCATGTCAGTCGGATCTGTCACATCAATAAATGATGCTCCTGTTGACCGACCATAGATGGCGATTTCACGGTCGGAATTCGGATCATTCCATCCCCAGCAATCATTTCCGTTGGCACCACCCCCAAGATTTCCTATGGATTCCACATCCAACAATTCCACATTCAAACATGGATACCCTCCTGAGTTCACAGTCGGCCCCTGAGGCTCAACGGTGACATCATAAAAAAAGTAATAGTAGTTGAACTCATTTTGGCCGATGATGCTCGTTCCTGTAATCGCTCCGAATTCACCAATGGAATACGGATAGTTGATGTCGCTGTTCAAATCATCTCTCCATAGCTGGGGGTTATTCGAAATGGATCCCAATCCCACGATTCCAGGCCCCACATCCCAACCAAACTCTACAACACTTTCTCCATCGGGGAGATCATACACACCCGTTTGAAGAATGTCACCACCAGAGGAAAACAAAGCAAGCGATCGAGGTCCAGCGCCGTTTGCGAATACTTTCGCCGACACCAGTGTCACGGGCTCATAAAAGTCGTAAAGGTTGTAGTTATTGCTATTGTCGTGGTATTGACCTTGCTGCATATCTGACAATCCACCTGTTGCAGGATCACCCTCTCCTCCTGACAATTCGCACGGAAATGGATTCTGTGCTTGTGTCGTATGGAAAATCAAAAGCAAAGACAAGACAGATACAAAACGGCTACTGAGAAGAGTCATGGTTTCAAAAAATTAGGTGGACAAGGATACAACCCCAATCGCCTATAAAAAGTTGCTGCGTAAGGCAAATGATTATTGAGCTTGGTATTCATTGTTTTCAGGCAAGAGGCCATACGTTGAACTGTACATCAGCATTTGCGACGTAAAGTCATCGGGGTAGGTCAAGAGGACATTACCAATGGAACCATCTTCAACATACACGGCTTGCATTTGCGGATTGATAAAGCCACCATAAGGAGCAATTCCCAATTTTTCAGAGCGACCCAGAACTTCTTGGTGAATTGCCTGGTCCACTTGAACACCATAGCCTTCGACCAGTGCTTTCGCCGCATCGTAATCTCCTTGAGACTTGATTCGTTGCACCTCCATCAACAGCTCTCCGAACAGCCCACGCAAAGCTTCGTAGTCCTTCACGTCAAGATACGTCTTGCCATCGCGAACAACTTTTTCCACGACTCCTGCTTCGGCACCTTTTTCGAAGCACCAGTGACTAATCCATGCGCGGTTCCGCATATGGGATTCCTCGATGATAGCCCCCTTTTCAAGACGGCGCAACTGCAACATCATACCATTTCGGATGTAGCTATCGTATTCCGCCTTTCCAGTTTCCAGCGTTTTCATCAGTCCTAACTCGACCATCTTATCGTCCAACATAAAGTACAGCGCAACCAAGTCAGCGCGCCCCTCTTCCAACGTAGAACTGTATTCCTTGATGGTCTGCTTTGGTTCACCAATGCCTTCCTCCAACTTTCCACTCGCATGACCGATAACCTCGTGCATGGCCGTGTGCAACTTCCCAGCAAGCGAACCGTGGCTCTCTGATCGGGCCTTCTCTACCTCGTCATGGACAAATTCGGCCAACATGCCTCCTCCACCAGCTTGATCGTACGCACTCACGATGTTGCCCAAACTCACCGATTTCGAACCGTGGATGACCCGAATCCAATTGGAATTCGGCAGATTCACACCGATAGGTGTACTTGGAGAAGCATCCCCCGCCTCCCCTGCAACGTTCACGACGTTGTAGGTAATTCCAACCACTTCATCCTTCTTGTGCTCTGGCATGAAAGGCATATGGTCCTCAAACCATTGCGCATTTTCCATCAACACCTTCATTCGTTCGCTAGCGTCAAAATCTTTGATTTGAACAATGGTTTCATAGCTACCAGTATATCCGAGAGGGTCGTTGTACACTTCAATGAATCCATTGATGTAATCCACATCTCCTTCGGTATCCTGAACCCAATTGATGTTGTACAACTGCCATTTGGTCAAATCCCCCGTCTCGTAATAAGCAATCAAATTCCGCAATGCCGCCGCTTGCTTATTGTTTTCTGCATATTGCGAAGCTTGATTTAGCCAATACACAATTTGTTCTATGGCCTCACTGTACAATCCTCCTATCCGGTAAACATCCTCTTCAATTTCGCCTGCTGCATTCTTAACCAAGCGAGAATTGAGGCTGTATTCTACCGGTGTCCGAGTTGATGAATCTACAATACTCTCGTAGTAAGCAATGGCTTCCTCCGTAGTTACGTCTGGACCATAGAAATTTACTGCCGACCCTTCGACCAATCCTTTGGTCGCATCCTGCTCTACTTTCTTGGATTCAACAGCAGCATCAAAAATGACTGACCGCAATTCGTCCGAAATTATTTGTCCAGTCCCGGCGAGCAATTCATCGAAATATTCCGGTGAAAACTCAGGAGTGTGCTTGTTATTGGAATAGTGGTGATGGATGCCATTCGAAAACCAGATGCGCTTCAAATAGGTCTCAAAACGATTCCATCCTTTGGTGCTCTTGTCACCGTCAAATCCGGCGTAGATGGTTTCCAACAAATGGCGGATCCGCAAATTGTATCGGTTGTTTTGATCGTACATGATATCCCGACCGCTCAAACCTGCCTGATTCAAGCAATAAACGAAGGCTTTTTGGCGTTCGGTCAGCTGATCCCAACCGGGAACTTGGTAACGTACAATTTTCAAATCAGCAAACTGTTCAGTCTGCCAAACAAATCCATTGGCATCGGGTTCGCTAGCTCCAGAAGAGCTGATTTCTTGAGCCGACCAATCATTGTCTATGTCATTGGACGTAGCAGGAGCGCCGCATCCGGCGAAAGTAATCGCAGCAATAACAGCTGCCGTTGTGATAATACGCATGGCTTAAATGAGTTTCTGTGGCCGCAAGTTAATCAACTTCCCTCCCACCACGTCACCATGTATCTTTGAACCCGTGCAGCGAATTTCCTTGCTTCTTCTCCGATCGTTTCTCGCACCATTCGCGGTGACCATGCCCGTGGCCTTGTTTATCCTGGACATGCAATTCCTTTGGGTATACGCTGACGACTTGATTGGAAAAGGACTGGCCCCGTGGATCATTGCTGAGTTGATGATGTACGCCTCTGCCCGGCTAGTCAACCTAGCCCTTCCATTGGCCATTTTGGTCGCTTCCATTATGGCTTTGGGCTCTTTAGCGGAAAAGAATGAACTCACCGCCATGAAGTCAGCGGGGATGTCGCTGCATCGGATTTTCAGGCCTTTGGTGGCGGCCATGTTGCTCATTTCCCTTGGAGCATTTTGGTTTTCCAATGCTGCTTGGCCAGTCGCAAATTTAAAGTTTCGGACGTTGCTGTTTTCCGTCACCAAGAAACGCCCAGGGTTGAATCTACAACCTGGGGTTTTTTATACCGGCATCGAAGGCTTTGCTATACGAGTGGATAGCAAAGACGAAGACGGAACCTTGCACGACGTTTTGATTCACGATCACCGTGAAGGAACCACAGGTGTCAGTCGCGTAATGCGTTCCGACAAAGGCAGAATGGATCAAATCGGCGAGAGGTTGGTTCTGACCATGGAAAATGGGGTGAGTTATGAAGAGGATCTCGAGCAGTCGGCGAGACGCAAAGAGCGGCTTCATCCACACATCGCATCTGAATTTAAAAGGCAAGTTTTCGAAATTGATTTGGCTTCACTCGATTTCAGTAAGGTCGACGAAGGATTGTTCAAGCGGGCCCACGAAATGATGACGACTGACCAGCTTTCTAGTGCGATGGATTCATTGCAGAATATTGCTGATCAAAGAATGCACGATGTGTTGCTGTACGGTGAGCGGCAAATGACCTTGAAACGCGACACGATATCCTCGATTGGCACCACCATGGCCAGCGCATCTATTCTTCATCGACTCACTCCTACGCAGAAGCGAATGGCGTTCGATGGCGCACGCAGTTTGGCGAGAAACACACGGCAAGGAATTGCCAATGCCATGGACGATGCTATGACGAAAATTCGGCTGAAGGATCGGCACGCCATAGAATGGCACCGAAAATTCTTTTTGGCGTTCAGCTGCATCTTGCTGTTCTTTATTGGAGCACCACTTGGAGCCATCATTCGAAAAGGTGGTCTGGGCATGCCCACCGTATTGGCTATCATTATTTTCTTGGCATACTACATCATTTCGATTGTTGGAGAACAAATGGTGCGAGCCGGCGAATGGGCTCCATGGGTGGGAATGTGGCTTAGCACAGCCATTTTGCTTCCTGCTGCGATTTATTTCACGCGCAGAGCCGCGAGAGATGCCCATGTCTTTTCATATGCTCTTCCGTCTTGGATGAACGTAAAGCGGAAAAAAGCGCACTAATTTCGCGCTTCAAATGAACCTCATGCGTATTCTGCAAATTTGCCACAAACCCCCACGACCAAGTTTAGATGGTGGTTGCCGTGCAATGGATGCCTTGACGCGTGGAATGTTGGATGCCGGCCACAAGGTTAAGGTCATCACAGCCTCAACTGAAAAACACCCTTGGGAACCAGATTCCATCGAAACAGATTGGCTTGAAAAGACCCAAGCAGAAGCTGTGTTTCTGGATACCCGTTTGAACAAAGTCGATGCATTTGCCAGTTTGGTTACCGGAGACAGTTACAATATCAGCCGATTCCATTCACCCGATTTCGAAAACAAACTCATCAAGATTTTGCAGTCCCAAGTGTTTGACTTGGTTCTTTTCGAGTCGCTGTTTACGGCTCCATACTTACCCACCGTTCGACGGTTTTGCGATGGTGCCGCTGTGCTTCGGGCGCACAACGTCGAGCATCAAATTTGGCAGCATCTAGCCGAAGAAACACCCCAATTAACCAAGCGCATGTATTTGAAGTGGCTGGCTT
>JAPKCA010000041.1 GCA_028823145.1 Flavobacteriales bacterium | reverse complement strand
GCTGGATGGTATCCGAATGGACGATATCACTGACGGTTTCAGCAGCTTCAGCGCCCGTAGTAAGAGATTGTAAAATGAGGGATGTCCACATGGGGGAAAATCTAGAGATGGTATCAATGAATTGAACGTTGAAGTTCATTCAATTATTGGGTCAATGCAGTCCCCCTCTCCTTCAATTTTCGACGAAGGCCGGTTCACAAACCAGACTCTTCCATGGTCCCAATCAATGGTACATCAGCCAGAACACGCCCGCACCAGCGAGGTAACCAGACAAGGCTAAAAGGCTGATTTTACGCAAATACCAGATGAAATCAATTTTCTCCAAACCCATGACAGCCACCCCTGCAGCCGAACCGATGATCAATGCAGACCCTCCGGTTCCGGCACAATATGCAAGGAATTGCCAAAAAATTCCATCTTGGACAAAGTAGCTTTCCCAGCTCCCCACAGCGGGATCGGTCAATGCGGGAGTGATATCATACATCCCCATAGAAGCCGCCACCAAAGGCACATTGTCGACAATGGCAGAAAGAAGACCAATGGTCACATTGATGGCGTACACGTCACCCAAAGAATCCCGGAGCCAAGATGCCGCTGCAACCAGATGACCAATTTCCTGCAGCGATGCCACCGCTAACAAGATGCCTAAAAAGAACAACGCGGAAGCCGAGTCAATCTTTCGTAAGACACCAATCACAGACAATTGACTCCGGTCTTCGTGGTTCTTCGATCTATGCAAAATCTCAGTCACAACCCACATCATACCCAAAGAAAACATCATGCCCATAAACGGTGGCAAATGTGTGACCATTTTGAAAACAGGAACAAACAGCAATCCCGCAACGCCAAGGAAGAACACGAGATTCCGTTCCCCAGAAGTAGTCGGTTCTCCCGTTTCCTTATTCACCAATTTCGGACGTTCGATTTCACCGCTCATTGTAAACGACAGAATACCAAGTGGCACCAACAAACAAACCACGGAAGGAATAAATAGGTGGGTTATGATGACCCCTGAAGTCAGCTGATTGCCAATCCACAACATGGTGGTGGTGATGTCTCCAATGGGAGACCAAGCCCCTCCAGCATTGGCTGAAATAACCACAATGCCCGCAAACATCCAACGGGTTTCCTTGTCATCGATCAATTTCCTCAAAAGCGACACCATCACAATCGATGTGGTCAAATTGTCTAAAACAGCGGAAAAGAAAAAAGTTAAAATGGCCAAAATCCACGCCAAAGCCACTTTGTTATTGGTTTTGATCCGATCGGTAATGACGGCAAATCCCTCGTGAGCATCCACTAGCTCCACGATGGTCATTGCTCCTAAAAGGAAGAACAGAATGGAAGAAATATCTTCCATATGATGCAATAAACGATGCTCAAAAAAAGTGTGCAAAGCCAAGGATGCATCGCCCATAAAACCCGATTTAAATGCCGTGAAATCCGATAGCAAATGTTCGGGGACCTCATGGATTCCAATAACGAACAGCCCCCAACAGATCGTCCCTGTGAGAAGCGCACTCGCGGCTTTATCAATCTTAAACTTGTGTTCAAGGGCAATGAACAAATAGCCCAAAACAAACACAATGAGCACGAGATATTCCATGTTTCAAATTCTAAAGTTGGCGCGAAGTTCCATTGACATCTGCATCCACTGCGTCAGACCAACAAGAAGTTATTTCGCATCAGTTGTTCATCAACCGTTCCAAGGACAATTCAAATGCTGCCGCTGCCAACAACGTTTTTCCCGGCTGCTTCTCATAGGTCGCTTCCAAGGCATGCGCAATGGTTGCTGAGGTGTCCTTGAAAATCGCTTCATCGGACATGTTCACATTGGAATCACTCATGAGGTAGGCAAAGACTCTTGCCATGCCACAATTGGCTATGAAATCCGGAATGACAGCCATCGATTGATCTGCCTTTTCCGCTATGGCACCGTAGAAAATCTCCGTGTCTGCAAATGGGACATTTGCACCACTCGATATCACCTCGACGCCAGCAGAAACCATGCGGGCCACTTGGTCATTCGTGACCAAACGGGAAGCTGCACATGGTAAGAACACCTCAGCTGAGACATCCCAAATCCGGGCGTTGACTTCATCAAACGTGAGCATATTTGGAGCTGCCAGGCTATTGCCCTTTTTCATCTTAACCAATTCAGTGACTTCCTCCGGGGTAAATCCCTCCTCGTTGATTAAGCCTCCTGCCCGATCAATGATGCCAACCAAAATGGCTCCTGCTTGGGATAGATAAAAAGCCGCCGCTGCGCCGACATTCCCCCAACCTTGCACGATCACGCGCTTTCCTTGGAGATCCCCTCCGTAAATGCGATAAAAATGTTGCACCGACTCGCTAACGCCATATCCGGTAATCAAGTCTGCAACGCGAAACTTCCGCGTGATATCTGGGGTGTATATCAGATCTTCCACCACCTGAGACACTCCTTGTCTGAGGTGCCCAATTCTACGGACTTTCTCCGCATTCTCCGCATTAAAATGTCCGTTAAAAACGCCTTCTTGTGGATGCCAAATTCCACACTCTTCGGTCATCGGAATAACCTCATGGATTTCATCCACATTCATATCGCCTCCCGTTCCATAGTAGTATTTCAAAAGAGGAGTCACGGCATGGTACCAACGGCGTAATACGCCTTCTTTTCGCGGATCATTGGGATCGAAAGCAATGCCCGATTTTGCGCCCCCTATTTGCGGACCACTAACGGTGAATTTAATCTCCATGGTCTTGGCCAAACTAACCACTTCCCGTTTGTCCAATTTTGGATGCATGCGTGTTCCCCCGCCTGCAGCACCGCCACGAAGCGAATTAATCACCACCCATCCTTTCGCATCGGTCTCTGAATCATTCCATTCAAAAACAATCTCCGGTTCACGTCCGGCATAGGCCTGGAGCATCTCTTTCATGATCATTGCTACGAATTCATTTTTGGCGACGCGAAGATACGCCCTTCACCTGCTCAGAAAATGCGGAAATCCCCAAAGCGCACCTCCTGAGCTCGGTTTTGACGCGCCAGTCACTGATGTCAGGACATTGTCTTCCCCGAAAACACGAAGCAATCCAAGAAATCCAAAGGCATGTGCCTCCTTTCCTTCGACGTGTCTATTCTCCGGCACCACCACCTCACATGGCGCACCAAGCAACATCGGGTTTTGGGACTCTAGGAGCTGAATCAAGTGCGTATTGTAGGCACCGCCTCCAGTTACAAAAACAGTCTTTGCCTGGACCGAAGAGCGAATTATCGAAGCCACATAATGACCCGCTGTTGCCATTAAGTCAACTGTTGAAGCCTTCGGGAATAGGTCCATTTTAGTCAGGACTTCAGCTTCAACCCACTCTCTTCCAATACTTTTCGGTGGTTCTTGTCGGTGATATGGCAACTGAAGCCACAACTCAAGCAATTCCGGCATGACCTCCCCTGCCCCTGCAAGACGGCCTCCTTCATCCATGGCTAAACCTTCTTTGGCCGCAATCGCATTGAACAACAAATTGCACACACCTAGATCGTAGGCGAGTCTTTCGCCAGAGACGCTATTTTCATAACTCACGTTCGCAAATCCCCCCAAATTCAGGCATGTTCCATGTGCCCCATATAGATGTCGATCTGCAAGAGGCACCAAAGGAGCACCTTGTCCTCCCATTGCGACATCGAGTGAACGCAAATCGCAAACGACAGGAGTTTCACTTCCCAGTGCTGCATACATATGGGATCCCGAAGCAAGCTGTCCGGTCCAACCTTCATCCGGCCTATGAAAGACGGTCTGCCCATGAAATACGACCAAATCAATCTCTTCCAGCCAACCCGATTTGACCACTTCTGCCGCGCACCATAAAGTCCACTCGCGGGCCACCCGATGCCATTCCTCTGCGGAAGAATTCGGCAAATTCATCAATTGTTTTTTCCATTCATCCGAAAAACCAACGCCTTTAAATTCACGTAAATCTCCAGACCAAACTCCATCATGTTGCCCTCTAACAAACTCAGATAGAGTCATGTCGAGACCGTCCAATGAGGTCCCACTCATCAATCCCAACACACGGAATGGACCATTCAATTTTGACATCTTCGGAATAGCTTCATAAGGATTCAACTTCGAGGGAGGTGTCATTCGTATCTTTGTCGCACGAAAGATGAAGCTATTTCTTCATTTATAGCGGATATCCGAAAGCAGCCAGGAAATGAACCTAGACCTCACGGAAGAACAAATTGCAGTGCGGGACGCAGCCCGAGACTTTGCACAGAATGTGTTGAAGCCAACCATTATCGAACGCGACAATGCGCAACGTTTTGCGACAGACGAAATCAAGCAACTCGGCGAATTGGGCTTCATGGGCATGATGGTTACTGAAGCGAACGGGGGCAGCGGCATGGACACGGTGAGTTACGTTCTCGCCATGGAGGAAATCAGCAAGGTGGACGCATCTGTGAGTGTATGTATGAGTGTCAATAATTCGTTGGTGTGTTATGGTTTGCAAGCGTTCGGCTCAGATATCCAAAAGGAAAAGTATTTGCGCCCTCTGGCATCGGGTGAAAAAATTGGAGCCTTCTGTCTTTCAGAGCCCGAAGCTGGATCTGACGCAACCTCCCAGGCAACCACGGCAGTAGATTGTGGAGACCATTATCTGTTGAACGGCACCAAAAACTGGATTACAAACGGCAACAGCGCATCCATTTATTTGGTGATTGCTCAGACGAGCCCAGAATTGGGTCATCGGGGGATCAACGTACTGATTGTGGAACGTGATATGCCCGGATTCATGGTCGGTGCCAAAGAGGATAAAATGGGAATTCGTGGGTCAGACACACACACGTTGATGTTTCAAGATGTGCGGGTCCCCAAAGAAAACCGCATTGGTGAAGATGGCTTTGGATTCAAATTTGCCATGAAAACACTCGCCGGAGGTCGAATTGGAATTGCCGCTCAGGCGGTGGGCCTTGCTTCTGGAGCATTTGAATTGGCGCTAGCTTATTCGAAGGAACGGAAAGCATTTGGCAAGGAAATTCACAAGCATCAAGCCATCGCTTTCAAATTAGCCGATATGGCTACCCAAATTGAAGCTGCCCGTTTGATGGTCTTAAAAGCAGCAGCCATGAAAGATGCGGGAGAAGATTACGATTTGGCTTCGAGCATGGCCAAACTCTATGCCTCTGAAGTCGCCATGAAGCATACCATAGAAGCCGTTCAAATTCACGGTGGGTACGGATTCGTGAAAGAGTACCACGTTGAGCGGTTGATGCGAGATGCGAAAATCACACAGATTTATGAAGGCACCAGTGAAGTGCAACGGATTGTGATCAGCCGATCGCTTCTTAAAGATTGATTTTTTCGTTTCTGGAATTCCAAATCTCCTCGCCTGAGGGGGTTTGCACAATAACTTCAGGAAACCCATCTCCATCCCGGTCCTCTGTTTTTACAGATTGACCACGTGTCATGCGGCTCATTCCCACCGCTTCATTGGTCCCAAAGGTTCTCTCTTGGACCCAACCTGCCTCGTCGACGTACAAAACCGTCGACGATGAAATCGATTGACCCAAGCGAAACGCAGGCTTTTGATGGGGGGGCATGCGAACCTCGGTCTGGTAGCGATCAGCGCCTGAACGTTTCAAAAGCTTGATTTTCCCGTCATCCAAACCCGCATAAATAAAGTCTTTGTTTCCCACCCGAAGATGGGCCAGAGCCACGACGTATCGATCGGTCAACTTTTGAAAGTTCCATCCTGAAGTCGATATCCCCTCCTCCTTGTAGTTTAAAATCCTACCATCCATCGTGCCCAGTAAGAACCGGTAGTTTCGGTTGCGATCATAATCCACTACAGCAGAGGCGGTAATGCCCGAATTCGGTCGCTTGGGAAAGCCTTTGACTTCTCGGCCCAATACGTCAATAACATGAAAGGTGGCGTCATTTGCAACGGCAACCTGAAATTTTCCATTTCGGTACAGATCCACTTCCTGCAACTCTGGAGTCACGGCTGAACCCAATTCCAAATCCCACACTTTTTCCCCTTTCGTGGAAAGGGCTTTTAACAACGGGGGGTCCCAAACGAGGGCCATTTTTTCTCCTGTTCGATGATTCCGAACCAAAGCCAATGGAAATTCCTCCATGGGCGGTGGACTTTCTACTTCCGTCGCTGCTTGCGTGATAAAGGTTTCGTCCCAATCGACGCTTTCAACTTGCCAGGTTACTCGGTGATTCCCCTCCAATCGACCTATTCGGAATGATGATGGCGTCCAAATAACTGCGTCCAATTCCGGCACTCCATCAAACGAAAAATTCTCATTCGAGTGCCCAAAAACCTCCGCGTTCATCGGTCGTCTTCCATCTTTCCACTCATAATATCCGTCCCCGTGGAATTCTCCTTCCCCACTCCCCCAAAGGCCCGTACTATCAGCCCATCCATAAATGGATAAAAGTGCACCTGTTTCCCATTGAACCGTTGCCCAAGTGCCATTCCATGCATCGTCCAACCAAGGTTCAGCTTGCATCGATTCCGGTGGATTCCACCTTCCCATCTTCACTTCTATCATTGTTGAATTTGGTTGAGTCGCCTGCCAAACCCCCTGGACCCAGGTCTCCGGTAAGGGCCATGGACTTATAATAACCGAATCTTGCAACCACGTCGTTTCCGTCCAACCTCTTGCTGGTTCTTGTGGGTAGAATCGCGAAATAAACTCGCCCGCTACCGTGCGTTCCAACACCGTCCTTCCATCCTGCCGGGGAAACCATCGTGCTGCCATCCTATCAGGAGTTTCATCCCATGTATTCAAAGCAGTATTTGTCCCCATGAGCCATCCTCCCCGCCATTCTATCGCTCCCCAGGCATCGGGCACTTCGACCGGAGCAAGCAATGCATGAAACACCGTCTCCAAGGAATCCACCGCTCCGTAGAATGCTGTAATCGTCAAATCATCGGTTGAATCCGAAAAAATCAATCCGACAGGAAGCTGTACCGGTGGCCGTTCCCAACGGATATAGCGATCCGCTGCGTAATTCGTTGGATCAGCGGCGCGGTCTGTATTCCCTTCAATTGACCAGAACAAACCCATCCCTCCTAGAGCCAATCCAGTCACCAATACCAAAAACCACAGTTGAGTAGATCGCATGGAATGCAAGTTCAGGAAATCCGACTCCAATCTGGACGTCCCGATTGAACACGTTTCAACTCCGTTTTGAGGATAGCGTACTTGGGGAGTTCCAACTCAGCATCCTCTTCGAGGATCCTCGAGGCGATGTAACGAGCGGCCGTCAGAATTTCACGGTCACGCATCAAATCGGCCATTTTTAAATCAGGCACACCCGATTGTTGCGTGCCCATCAAATCTCCAGGGCCCCTCAATTCCATATCGACCTCTGCAATTTCAAAGCCATCATTGGTGCGGCACATCGTCTCCATGCGCAAATTTGCTTCCTTTGAAATTTCTCCTGAAGTCATCAAAATGCAATAACTCTGTTCCGAACCTCGGCCCACTCTGCCACGCAACTGATGCAGCTGGGCCAACCCAAATCGCTCTGCACTTTCAACCACCATCACCGATGCATTCGGCACATTGACTCCCACTTCTATGACGGTAGTCGCCACCAATATCTGAGATGTTCCTTCTGAAAATCGAGCCATCTCGATGTCCTTGTCTTTTGGCTTCATTCGCCCATGCACAATTCCCAACCGAAAATCGGGCAAAGGAAATCTTCGGGACAAGCTTTCGTAACCGTCCATCAAGTCCTTGTAATCCAACGTCGCACTTTCCTCGATAAGTGGATAGACCACGTAGACTTGGCGGCCCTGTTTGACCTCGTCTTCCATAAACTTAAAGACTGAAAGCCGAGCCGAATCATGGCGATGAACGGTTTTGATCGATTTCCTTCCAGGGGGCATTTCATCAATGATGCTGACATCAAGATCTCCATAGGCAGTCATGGCCAAGGTCCGAGGAATCGGAGTCGCCGTCATGACCAAAACATGTGGTGGAGGACTGGCCTTCGCCCACAGCTTGCTTCTTTGCGCGACACCAAAGCGATGCTGTTCATCGATAATGGCCAAGCCCAATCGCTTAAACTCCACAGCGGGTTCAATCAAAGCATGCGTACCAATGAGAATGTGAACCTCCCCTGACGCAAGTCCTTGCAAAATGGGTTTACGAGCAGCAGTCTTAACCGATCCAGTGAGCAATTCAACCCGAATAGGCATCCCTTTCAGGGCTTCCCGGAAGGATTCCAAATGCTGGTTCGCCAATATTTCTGTGGGAGCCATCACGCAGGCTTGACACCCGTTATCCAGGGCTAAAAGAGCCGTGAGCATAGCAATCATGGTCTTGCCACTACCGACATCCCCTTGCAGCAATCGATTCATATGCCATCCCGTATTCACATCCACTCGGATTTCACGCATTACGCGTTTCTGGGCTCCCGTCAATTCAAAGGTCAAATGATCCTTGTAAAACTGATTGAAATGGTCCCCCACTTGCTCAAACCGAACACCCGGAACATCCAAGGTCTGTCGCTTTTTCTGCCGCAATAAGGTCAACTGCAGGTAAAGCAATTCCTCAAACTTGAGTCGCCTTCGCGCGGAATCGGCCTCCGGCGGGTCTGCGGGCAAATGCACACTTCGAAATGCCGCAAGGCGGCCAGGCATTTGGAGTTCCTCTAAGAGTGCTTGCGGCAAAATTTCTGGCACCTGAAACTCCTCATTCCCCAGCCAACTGCGAATCACCCGGCCGATGCCTGCTGATGCCAACCCTCTGTTGGTCAGTTTCTCAGTAGACCGATAAACCGGCTGCAGTCCTCGTCCATTACGGAGTTCGAATGCAGATTCCAATTCGATTTCAGGATGCGGCATATTCCACTTCCCTTGATAAGCTGTCGGTTTTCCAAACACCACCACCCGCTGCTGAACAGGAATCTGCGATGCGAACCATTTAGCTCCTTTAAACCATACCAAATCCAAGGAACCCGTATCGTCTTGGAATCTAGCCACCAGCCGGCTTCCACGTTTGCTCCCAACTTGCTTGATGCCCGTAATGACCCCCTTCAACTGAATCGCGGTCGAATCCGTTGAAATGCCTGAAACGGTCGCAAATTTTGATCGGTCTTCGTAGCGAAAAGGCAAGTACTCCAATAAATCCCCGGCCGAATAGATCCCCAATTCCGTGCGCAGCCAATCAGCGCGCTTGGGGCCGACGCCTTTGATAAATTCGATGGGGGTATCCAAGCTCGATTCAGACATAATCCGGGGAGGAAATCGCTAGAATGGACAAGGTCGGTGCGTTCACGTGGAAAAACAACAAGGCCCTCGGTTGGGAGGGCCTTGTTCACTCATTTTGTTTCACTATCGCTTCAATAGCCTTGGGCAAACATCAGCACCGGGTTTTCCAAAAATGCCCTGAAGTCTTGCAAGAATCCTGCCCCAGAAGCCCCATCGACCACCCGGTGGTCACAGCTCAAAGTAACTTTCATGACATGGCCAGGAACCACTGCTCCCTCGCGAACAACAGGGACAGCATTGATTCCGCCTATCGCCAAAATACAAGCATCTGGACTGTTGATGATCGCCGTGAATTCATCGATTCCGAACATCCCCAAATTCGAAATGGTAAAGGTGCTTCCCTCCCAATCACTTGGCTGCAGTTTCTTTTCACGGGCTTTACCCGCGTAATCTCGCACTTCGGCTCCTATTTGAGACAAGCGTTTCCCATCGGCATGGCGCACCACTGGAACCAACAATCCATCTTCGACCGAAACGGCTACTCCGACGTGCACATGTTCGTTGTACCGAATGCGGTCCTCTAACCAACTGCTATTCACTGCAGGATTCTTTTTCAAGGCCAACGCAGCCGCTTTCACCACCATATCGTTGAAACTCACCTTGACTTCGCCCGCATCATTGATTGACTTGCGGGCGTCCATAGCCGCATCCATATCGATACTGACCGTCAAATAGAAATGAGGCGCTGAAAATTTGCTGTCGGCGAGTCTAAGGGCGATGGTCTTTCGCATTTGACTAATTCCAACCTCTGTAAAACGCTCCACACCCGGTGTCGCAACCATTCCTCCACCTTGGAAAGCCTCGACATCCCGTTTCACCACGCGTCCAGCATCACCCGAACCAGGGATTTGGCTGATATTGATCCCTCGATCCTCGGCCAATTTTCGCGCCAAAGGAGAAGCCTTGGGGCGGCCTTTGGATGAAGAGGCCACAGGTGGCGGGGCAACCGCTGCCAACGGTGCAGATACAGGCGCTGGGGCCGGAGATGGGGCTGGGGATGGGGCTGGAGATGCCGGCGCTGAAGCCTCCGCTTCCTTCAAAAGCTCCCGGATGTCTTCGTCCTTCTCTCCTAAAATGCACAGCAAACTATCCACGAGAGCAGCACCGCCTTGTTCGACTCCAATGTGAAGTAAAAAGCCGTCAAAAAACGACTCAAATTCCATTGTCGCCTTATCCGTTTCTATCTCCGCAAGTATTTCACCGTTCTCGACTTCCTCTCCAACTTTTTTGAGCCATGAAGCCACGACGCCTTCTGTCATCGTGTCGCTCAATTTGGGCATGCGAATAATCTCAGCCATATCTCGTTTTGTTGGTTGTGAATAGGTAAACTTAATCTTTTACAAACGGATAATCCTCCGTCTTGTATACATCTTCGTACAGTTCGTGGGCTTCTGGATAAGGGCTTTCCTCAGCAAAAACGATGGCCTCTTCGACTTGCGCTTTCACCGCTTTCTCCACTGCTTTCAAATCATCTTCACTTTTCCATCCGTTTTCAAGAATGGTCTTGCGCACGTGCAGAATGGGGTCCTTTTCTTTGTATTCCGCCAATTCATCTTTGGTCCGATACTTCATCGGGTCCGACATAGAATGGCCCTTGTAGCGGTAGGTATGGACATCCAAAAGGGTCGGGCCATCACCCGCTCGTGCTCGATCAGCAGCACGCTTGACAGCCGCGCAAACATCCTCAGGGCTCATTCCATCTACTGCTTCGGATGGCATGTGGTAACTGGCTCCCAACATCTGCAAATCGGTCACGTTCGAAGTGCGCTCCACCGACGTTCCCATCGCGTATTTATTATTCTCTAAGATGAAAATAACGGGAAGCTTCCATGTCATCGCCATATTGAACGTTTCGTGAAGGATTCCTTGGCGAGCCGCGCCATCTCCAAAGAAACACAACGTGACATGGTCTTCTTTGCGGTATTTATCTGCAAATGCAATTCCTGCACCCAAACCGATTTGGCCCCCTACAATTCCATGTCCACCAAAGAGGTTGCGCTCCTTGTCAAACATGTGCATTGAACCGCCTTTTCCTTTGCTTGTCCCTGTCTTACGGCCATAAAGTTCGGCCATGACAAATTTTGGATCGGTTCCTAGTGACAATGGATGAGCATGGTCTCTGTAAGCAGTCACCATCCGATCCGTTGGGCGAATCGCTTCCGAAATACCCGCAAGAATGGCTTCTTGCCCAATGTACAGGTGGCAGAAGCCTCCGAATTTTTGCTGGATGTAGAGCTGACCACAACGCTCCTCAAATTTGCGCATGAGGTACATATCACGGAACCAACGCTCATAAACATCCTTCCCATGCCCTTTCGGGCTGGACATTTCATCAACCTTTCCGCCCGTCTTTTTTTGACTTGCCTTTGGAGAAACCGCCTTTTTAGGTCGTTTCACTTGAGTGGTAGTGGCCATTGCTTTTCAATTCTGTAACTACAAATATAACTACCGAATTCTGAGGTAACATGGCAAAAGTCATGTCCGAAACACATCAACGCTCATACGTGTATACGATACACTATTTATTGACGAAAAAACTCCCCGTTTTGCCTGCAACCTTATTGGCACTTTCAGCGTTCTAAATGCACAGCAAAAGACTCTGTTGCCTGGAAAGATTGACCTCTACGCACACCCGAATATCTAGCTATGAGTGCATAGCGATTATAAACGAGGGTAGCGTTAACTTCACGACCTTGAACCTGTCTGAAACACTTGCGAAATTGAGACCCATTGGACTCGACGCCATGGACGGTGCCGAGCTCATGAATCGCTTGGACCAAAAGTTTTTGATCCAAGAGGACTGGATCCCCACTCTCTTGCTCGATTGCCAGGATGAGTATCAAATCTTAGAAGTCGAAGGAGAACGGGTCACGGCCTATGAAAATCAATTTGTAGAAACGCCAGCACTCGATTCGTTCGAAAACCATGTGCGGGGGAGAAAAAACCGTTTCAAAGCCCGGATTCGGAAATACGGTTCCAATGGGATTGCATTCTTGGAAGTCAAGCACAAAACGGTGCATGGCAGGACGCTAAAAGAACGTCTACTGCGATCAAAAGAAGAGCCTTGGAATGCCCCATTGACCAATCAAGAAACTTCCTTCTTGAATGATCGATACCCATATACTGACGGAAATCTGACAGGTGTTTCGAATTCATTCAACCGGTGTACTTTGGTCTCAACAACTCGAAAAGAACGGGTGACGATCGATAGCCAAATCCAGTTTCATTCTGGAGAAAAGCACGAACGTTTGAATGGGCTAGCGATATTGGAAGTGAAGCAGTCAAAAATTGACCGGTTGTCTCCAATACACAAGGCGCTCAAAAAGTATGCGGGCTTCCCACCACCATTGGGTCGGCAAACGAGCATGTCTAAATACATCATCGGCATGTTACTTTTGAACCGTGAATTACCTCCAAGAACGTATCGCACTATTTTTAGAAGCATCAAACGCTTAAAAAATTACATACCTCGAACATGATTGAGTCCCTATTGCCTTTCCTAGCTGCCTTTGCCGGCAATTTGATTTCCAGCCTCATCCTGATTATTGGGATTTACCACCAGGCATCGAAGCGCCGCGATTTTGTCTTCACCTTCTTACTGGTGTCATCCTCGATTTTCCTGCTCTGCAACTTACTGATGGGAGTGAAGATTGATTTGGCATTCGCCTTGGGGCTTTTCGCCATATTTGGAATCATCCGTTACAGAACAGATGCTATTCCCATTCGGGAAATGACTTACTTGTTCATCGTCATCGCCTTGGCTGTGCTAAATGCCTTGGCACCCGGATCTACTTCCTTTGCGCTCATTGCCTCTGCCAACATTTTGGTGTGGGTATTGACCTTGATCTTGGATCGAGTTTGGGCCATACGGCACGTTGCGACAAAGGTGGTCGTGTACGATCGAGTGGATCTACTTCACGAAGGCAAAAGGGATGAACTCATCCGAGATCTCGAAATGCGCACCGGCGTAGAGATCGTCCGCATTGAAATCGGAAAGGTTGACCTGCTTCGTGACACGGCTGTCATCAAGGTTCATTTTGATGGTGACAAGCAGCCTGGCCATTTCGAAGGAGCTAGCAGTGACCCGTCGTGATTGCCACGGCAATCGAACAACCTCAATCAGCCAAGCGCTGCTGAAGGAGCACGACAGCATGGGCACTTACCCCATCCTCTGACCCGACGAATCCGAGCTTCTCGGTTGTCGTGGCTTTGATGCTGACTTGATGAAGTTCAACGCCCAACAAGCCTGCTATGCATTGGCGCATTCCGTCAACGTACGGAGAAACCATTGGGACCTGCATGCATAGCGTGCAATCCAGATTTCCCAATTCCCAACCAGATTCTGTCACCAAATCATATGTTTGCTGAAGGAGTCGTTTGGAGTCGATGCCTTTGTACGCAGGATCTGTATCTGGAAAGTGGAAGCCAATGTCTCTCAGTGCTAGGGCCCCGAGCATGGCATCACAAATGACATGCAAGATGACGTCCGCATCACTGTGCCCAACAGCCCCTTTCGCATGAGGAACCAGAATTCCACCTAACCACAGTTCTTCACCTGCCTTCAGCTGGTGGACATCGTATCCATAGCCAATTCTAAACCCCATCTATCTATTCTTCGGAATCATTCGACCCACCAACCATATCAGCAAATTGGAGACGCAGTGTGAATCGCAGGGTGTTGGCCAATGGGTTTTGCTGCCGCGTCGAAATTAAATAACTCAAATCAACGGTAAATACGGTGTATTTGATGCCTGCTCCCAACGTGATAAATTGACGGGCTCCCTTTGAGTAATGCTCATTGAAAAATCCCGTACGGAATGCGAAGACGTCATTGTACAAATACTCGATTCCACCTCCCATATTGAATTCACGCAATTCCTCACGGAAAACACTCCCATCTTCAATGGTGTAAGTCCCATCCTCATTGAAGTTTACAATACCTGGCGCATCATAAAAGCTTTGAATCATCGCACTAGCTACCCCGACATTCGGGTCGAAACCACTGACAATTTCTGAGCCACTTCCTTGTTCGTAAATGGGCGTCGTAGGAACAAGCAACTTATTCGCATCGATCGTGAAAGTCAAACTGTTGTAATCGTCCAACATCATTTTCAGCGCCGTTCCCATTTTGAGATTGGTCGGAATGAAATCACGGTCAGCGGACTCCGAATAGCTCATTTTGGCACCGATGTTCGATATGTTCACCCCCCAATTGAAGGCCGCGTCCCGACCGGCAAACTTGGTTCTTGGATTGGAATAAAAGACACTCACGTCCACTGCTACTGAACGACCCGGCTTGGAATTCGCCCCCAACACATTGGTCCCCCCAGTTAAATTAGAATTGATAAAGCGACCTGCAATCCCACCACTGAAACGATTACTCAACTTCTGGCTATACCCCACATCCAAGCTGAACTCAGCAGGTTGGAAATCTCGGATGGTCGTACCCGTTTCATCCGTAAATGTGATGTTTCCCAAGCTGAAATATCGAAGGGCCGCACCCCAAGCTTGGCGATTGTTAATCCGCTTTACACCGGTCAAATAAGCCAAGTTCATATCATCCACCAACGCACGCAACCATGGGGCATAACTTAGACTAAACTCCACCTCATTTTCGCTGAAGGCCATTTTCGCTGGGTTCCAATGCAAACTGTTGGCATCTGGAGAAAGGGCAACTCCTGCATCGCCCAATGCTCCTGAACGGGAGTCCGGTCCAATCATTAAAAAGGGTACAGCGGTTGTGATGGTGTTCAGCTGAACCTGCTGTGACACCTCACCAGGTGTGAGTTGTGCTTGAACACCCGCAATTCCTGAAAGGAACGCAATCGTCAGAGCAAGACTGAGACTAGGGAAATTTAAATCGTTGATCAATCGCATGGCGACATGAAAGGTAAAGCGCAAATGTAAAGGATAGATTACTGACGCAGAACGATGATTTGCTCTGCATATTGTACGGTTCCACCAGTTTCAGATTGAAGAGTCATCCGGAATACATAAACTCCCGCAGAAACTGCTGGGTTCGAAGCGGACCCTTGGGCATGCCATGTCATGGGCTCGGAACGAAACCCCTCTTCCTGCCATGGTGACATCGCAGAGTAAACCAAGTGCCCATCCGAAGAGAACACTTCCAATGTCACTGTACCATCCTGGCATGCTTGATTGTGTTCCATGGAAAAGGTAAACTGATCGGTGGATGGGTTGGGATAGGCGAATACCTGGCCTAACGCAGAAACAAAGTCATCGTACACTTCAAACTCGAGGCTCGCCTTTCCTTTGTTGTTTTGGACATCCCAAACCACAAGCTCTAAGAAATGCGAACCGGATTCGAGGCTTTCAAAAGGATACCTCACCGTCCCGCTGATGTATGTATTGAGATCCGATGTGTAATAGGAGTTTAGCACCATGCTCTGATCCGACTCGCCGTCTAACGTTGCTTTGATATCATGCCCAATACCCGCGCCTGCAGCATTGATTCCTCCATCATCCTGAATCCGCGCAAGTAACACGGGATGACTGTGGGTCATCCCCCCTGATCGAAACAAGGTGTCATTGAGAAATAGCTGCACTTTCGGGGGTGTTGAGTCGACTTCAAAATCTTCACTCACCCCGCCAATGATAAATTCCTGCGTTGCGCCATGCGCATCAGAGTTGTCCGAAACCGCAAAACAACTGATCCGTCCAGCCCCAAATGAGAAATCGATGTCGCGTGGAACAACAAACTCAAATTGGAACACCCCAGACTCAACACTAGCGATGCCCCGATGGAGCACATTTCGGTAAACCTCGAACGTATGGGGATTGGGTCCGTTGTCGTTGTTAAGTGTCGTGATTTGGACCTTCTTATCGAACACCTTTACATGGACAACCCCATCAAAATTCGTCAGAATATCCCCGCTAGCATCACCAATGTATCCTCCTATTTCAACTACGTCCAATGCCCTCATCGTATCCGGTAATGACTCCAAGTAGACGTGATCATGCGGATAATTTAATTGGAGCGCCACGTCACCGAGCAGGGTGAAATTTCGTTTGTTCGAACTATTGGAAACCTGGGGGTCATTTTTGGTGACCCTCGCGATATCACCCAAACGCAGACCTGAGGATAACGTGTCCTCCAAAGCAATTTCAAAAAATGCCCGATTCAATTGCTGATTGGATCCGCTATAAACCACACGGGTGGTCGTTAACATCGCAATAGCTCCGCCATCAGGATTCATGATCATCATCTCTCCAGCAGAGTCCACATCGGGATCATCAAATCGAGCCAACTCACAGGTCGCCGTCATAAACAGCGGCATGTTTTTCAAATTATCCCATTCTTGTATGGTCGTTGTGTTCAACACCCGCTCATGGGACCAACCCTTCTCCCCCCCATGACCGATGTAATTCATGATTAAGGCACCATCACTGACTTGGCGGTCAATAGCCTCTTGAGCATCCGGGTAGCGCTCTCCACCAGGCGTGCTCAGTTGCGGATATGCGTCGAGGTAAATCTTGCTGACATCGTATTCCGGATGCGTCGCTGAAATCTTACTGGCATGTTCATCTGAATTCACCATATGTGTGATTTCTGTAGGGCCGGAATTGCCATCCATATCATCTGCAACCAAACAAATGGTGTTTTGCCAAACGCCATTTGATTCACCATCACCCTCGTTGCAAGTAAATGGTGAAATCTCAGGGGATGCCGATTTTAAGTACGCCTCGACCTTGTCGACCATGGCCTCGGCCTCTGTTGTGGAAGAACAAGGGATTCGCCCCACGCCAATGGCCATTTTATCCCCAATGCCTTCACCGTATTCATCCTCAAGAAAACCGAAAAAATCATCGCTTACATAGCTTGAAGTTGGGCTGACAGAGTTTTCACTTTGGTAAGTAATGACAAATGGAGATTGCATCAAATTACTTCGGTTCGCGAAGGTTCCATCCCCCATAATTTGAAGGTATTTCGGAGGGTCCAACCCCTCATTTAAGGCTCGATCACGCAACATCATCATCAGCATTTTAATGGCTGACGGGTCCGGGTTTCCACTTGAAAATTCATCAAAAACAGCGCGCTGGGTTGCAACCAACACACTCAATCCTTCATCCGCATGCAATTGAGCTAAGCGCTCGGATGCTTCCAAATAAGCAGGGCGCGTGACAATGACCAAATCCGCTTGCTGGACGGCATGCAAATCAACCTGCCCTACGGCGCCATGAAAAGCAGGCGTGAGGAAGTTGTAGTCTTTGAAAAGGACAAAGCGATTGGAGTGATCGGATGAGGCTTTCCATGTCACTGCATCTGACGTTAGATTCCATTCAAATGGCATCTGTTTTGGTTGACATGGGTCCGAAATATCCCAAATCCAAGACAAGCCCACAGCATCTTCTACGGTCATAGCAGCAACCGTGTTTTCCTCAAAAGCATCGACATCAAAGACCAATTGCGCTTGCGCCATTCGCAGAGCGCAGGGCTGAGATACCCGAATAAAATCCAACCAACCAATTGCATCCTCAACGGCTGGATTAAAGTCGACAAGAACATCTACCCGAGCCGAAGCACCTTGACCTACCACACCTTGAACAACCATCGATCCTCCAGCCAAATTGGCCACATTGCTGGTGGAAAGCGAGTTGGTGTACGACGGTGAAATCACCGATGTAGAATCCCCAATTTGGATAGCAAAAGAACTAGAGCTACCCTGGGACTGCGCAGCGACACGAAAACCCACCTGCGCATCTCCCGTCAGCGCATATGGCATGGGGAAACTAAATACCCGAGAGGTTACACTTCCAAACGATTCCCCAAACCACTCTCGCCCAGAACGATTGGGGCTTTCCAATTCCAATTCATGAAACGCCCGATTCCAATACGCATCAACCAGCGTGTCGGCTGGAAGAGGTATGGAGATGCTTTCCTGAATCCGTGCAGTTGAATCTCCGGGAGTTGCATCGATTTGCAAAAAATACCAAGCTGAATCGCTATAGGTGTTCCGGTCATGAGACCATGCTGAAGGATCCGGATGAGTTTTCCACGAATGCGGGCCTTGACCCCAAAAATAAACGGCATCATCGCCGTCCCATGCCCCGTCATTTTCACCTTCAAATTGAA
>JAPKCA010000137.1 GCA_028823145.1 Flavobacteriales bacterium | reverse complement strand
TTCGTTAACACTTTGTACAATGCCAATACCACGGAGTTGTGTTATTTCGTGGTAACCGAAGGGCCTCCGGGGCTCTATGGCCCCTCCTCTGACACGTTGTGCAGCATTCACTTGACTGCCGTGCCTTCGATCAACCCTGGATTTGCTGATATCGATTTCAACAGCCCCCATCTCGCGACGACAAATTTTGATGGCAGCGCCCTAGAGCTGACTTTGGAACTTGAAGAAAATGCGGGTAGCTGGAATCCCGTCGTGACCATGCCCGACAACGGCGGCATGATGTCTTACGCCTATGAAGTCCAAGAATGCACTGGGGATTTGAATTTCCGTGTGACCCAAAGCTCCACCTTTGGCTGCGTCCAAACGTCCAACCAAGCCGGTTCTAGCATCAGCGACGAATTGGATCCTGACCCTCCGGTTATTAGCTACATCGATGTAGACGGCCCGACCCAGATGGCCGTGATCCATTGGGCACCCAGTCCAGCGGAAGATTTGGCGGGATACATCATTTACCGGTGCAATGGCAGCTTCCAGATGGCCATCGACACAGTATTCAGCCCGTATACTACGTTTTATGTAGATCCCAACGCCAACGTTGGTGCCTATCCGGAGTTCTACAATGTCGCTGCATTTGATTCATGTTTGGTGAACGATGCCCCTGACCCTGGCGCCGCAAGTGGTTTTTGTGCTTCAAGCTTGTACATGGACGCCTACCGGCCACCTTGTGCCGATGCCTCAGCGCTGCAATGGAATGGTGCCTTCAACATCGGATCGGAGATTACAGGGTATCAAGTCTGGACCGATGAGGAATCCCCGAGCGGAAGTGGAAACTGGAACCCCAGCGTATTGCTGGCAGACTTGGGACCAACAGCAATCAACTATTCGCACCAAGGAGCCAATTTTGGTTCATCTTATCGCTACCACATCGTGGCTTCAACTGTCTTGGGCAATTCAATCCGCTCCAATGCGAGAACCATCGAATTCTCCTATCCCGGCGCTCCTGCTTTCACTTCTTTGCGACGGGCTTCTGTAGCGGATAGCATCGGCATTGACATCATTGTTGATTTGGACCCCAACTCCGATGAAATTCACTCCTACATTCTTCAACGAAAACGTGCAGTGGATGATCTTTTCTTCGACGTAGAGATGCAGGAGGGTGTGGGAGGCGTCACTTTGCAGTATTCGGATTGGGATGCAAAGCCGCAGGAAATGAGTTACGCGTACCGCATTGAAGTGCAAAATTATTGTAGCGATTCGGTGGGAACCTCCAACACAGCTCACACCGTACATCTCTCTGGTATTTCGGATACCGAATTGCTTCGCAACACCATCCATTGGACGCCTTATATAGGTTTTCCGGGAGAGACATCCGGGTACCTAATTTACCGACGCAGTCAACAAGGAGCGGCGCCACAATTGCTCACGGAAGTCCCTCCAGGTGTTTTGACTTGGGAAGACGATGTTAGTGCCCTCCTGTATAGCCCAGGTGACTTTTGTTATCTCGTCGAGGCGTTGGATGGGGAGGCGGGGCCGAGTGGCGGAATCAACTATTCCCTATCCAATGAAATGTGCCTCACCCAAGTTCCGGTCATTTGGGTACCCAATGCCATTCTCATCGGTGGAGTGAATAACGTGTTTATGCCCGTCATCAGTTACGCGGACTTTGAGCATTACCACATGGAAATCCACAACCGTTGGGGCGATGTCATCTTCGTTTCAGACCAAATCGGATTTGGATGGGATGGCACACACCGTGGGACATGGGCTCCTGAAGGGAGTTATGGCTATTTCATCAACGTCCAAGACGGAGCGGGGCGAATCCACGAAACCAGTGGAATCATGCATTTACTGATCGGCGAATAAGCGCCGTTGCACCAAAAAGAATTGCATTCATGCTTTCACTACCTTTGCGCGAATCGTAACACGCGACGCGTGTGACGGGAACCACGATTCAATTGCCCGCCATGGCCACCACAGCTCAAAACCCGAAGATCATCGGAGAAGGATTGACGTACGATGATGTATTGCTCGTCCCTGCTTACTCTGAAGTTTTGCCCCGCGACGTCCAGTTGCAAAGTCCCTTTTCACGAAATATCATGCTGCAGACTCCTGTCATATCAGCGGCGATGGATACGGTGACGGGAAGCGAAATGGCCATTGCCATGGCCCGTCAAGGCGGAATCGGTGTGATCCACAAAAACATGACCATCGCACAGCAAGCTGCCGAAGTGCGGAAAGTCAAGCGATCCGAAAGCGGCATGATCAAGGATCCCATCACCTTGTTGCGGGATTCCAAGGTCAGCGATGCTTTGGCCATCATGCGGGAACATCGGATTGGCGGGATCCCTATTGTAGATGAATCAGGCAAACTCGTGGGCATTGTCACCAACCGGGACTTGCGCTTTGAAAAAGAGTATGCCCGCCCCATTCACGAGGTGATGACCTCAGAAAACCTGATTGTCACCGAAGACGGTAGCGACTTTGCCAAAGCGGAGGATTTGCTGCGCGAACACCGCATTGAAAAACTTCCCGTTGTTGATCGTCAAGGGATGTTGATCGGCCTCATCACCTACAGGGACATCATCAAATTGACTGAGTTTCCGAATGCTTGCAAAGACCAGTTCGGTCGTTTGCGTGCGGCAGCAGCAGTTGGAGTTACAGGGGATTTAGACGAGCGTGTAGATGCCTTGGTGCGCTCAGGTGTAGACGCCGTGATCATTGATACTGCTCATGGTCATAGCCGAGGGGTTTTGGATACCTTAAAACACATCAAGAAAACATTCCCTTCCATCGATGTCGTTTGTGGCAACATCGCGACCGCCGCTGCAGCGAAAGCACTCGTTGAGGCGGGCGCAGATGCTGTCAAAGTGGGCATCGGCCCAGGGTCCATTTGCACCACCCGCATCATTGCTGGTGTTGGCTTTCCTCAACTGGGAGCGGTGATGGACGTTTCTGAAGCACTCAAAGGAACAGGCGTTCCCGTAATTGCAGATGGCGGCATCCGTTTTACGGGAGATATCGTTAAAGGCCTTGCCGGTGGAGGAAATACCGTCATGATCGGGTCGATGTTGGCGGGAACGGAAGAGAGCCCCGGTGAGACCATTATCTATGAAGGCCGTCGATTCAAGAGCTACCGTGGCATGGGTTCATTGGAAGCCATGCAGCACGGTTCGAAAGACCGCTACTTCCAAGATACCGAAGACGATTTGAACAAACTCGTTCCAGAAGGAATTTCAGGCCGCGTGCCTTACAAAGGGCCTGTGGCCGAAGTAATGCACCAAGTGATCGGCGGTTTGCGCGCAGGAATGGGTTATTGTGGCGCTCCAGATATCCAGACTCTTCAGGGTGCGCAATTTGTACGAATCACATCGGCGGGAGTCACTGAAAGCCATCCGCATGATGTCAGCATCACACGTGAAGCACCGAATTATAGCATCCGTTGATGCTTGCCTGAATGACCATTTTACTTGAAACCCCTGAAATCCAGTCTCCTGTTATGAAATCTTTGATCAGCCTAGTGGCTTGCGGAATTTTGGGCTCTGCATCAGTCCTTTTGAACGCGCAAGTGACCGATTCGGCCACCCCGGAAACCATCATTTTAAGTGTTGGTGAAGAAACCGTCATCTTGGGCGATTTCGAACACATTTTTCTCAAAAACAACCGCGACAGCGTCATCACCCAAACAGCGTTGGATGAATACCTTGAGTTGTTCATCAACTTCAAATTGAAAGTTCAAGCGGCTGAGGACTTGGGGATGGACACCGTATCCACCTTCCAACGAGAATTGGCAGGCTATCGCTCTCAACTCGCGCGGCCTTATTTAACGAACAATGACTTATTGCAAGACCTCGTCCGGCAAGCTTGGGAGCGCAAACAAGAGGAA
>JAPKCA010000040.1 GCA_028823145.1 Flavobacteriales bacterium | reverse complement strand
CCAACCAGGAAGTCCATCCAAACAACTGTGAGTGTTCCATTCCAAAATCACGCTATTTCCCACAGGAGCAGCCTCTATCCAATCGACTTCCGGAGCAATAACCCGAATTTGAAATGACTCCAAATCCATCAAGGCAACTTGGTTGCTGTTGTCCTCCGCACGCACAAGAAGCTGATAAGGTTCTTCTCGCACTTCCGCGCACTCAGGAGACCAAACAAACTGTCCTAAGCCCGCTCCCAAATTGCTAAAGATGCCTGGATGTTCAACTTCGGTCAACGGACCACCAACGGCATCCAAGGTCACAGCGTCACCATCCGGATCCTCCGCATGAAAGAGCATGGTCACAAAGGACCCCGCGATGACACACGTATCCGCAACAGCGTCCAGCACCGGCGGTTGGTTTTGACAGACTTCAACCGAAATCTGCATGTCCCGGACAACTTCCCCCACTTTGATTAATATCCCGTTGACAGCACGCCATTCTTGAATTCGAATGGCCACATTGTATTCCCCTGCGATTTGCGGAGTCTCCCAAATCAAATCCCCATAGACCCCATCGATACTGAATGCATCGTCCTCCGGACTGATGGCATCTGGTAAAACGTAACCAGGAATCGGTTCGCTTTCATAACCGCGACAAGGAACCAGATCATATGTCAACAAATCTCCATCTGGGTCATGAGCTCCCGGGTTGTGGATCCAAGGCTGAAACAAACACGCGTTTTGCTGCGCCGGATTGAGCAGTTGAACAGAATTGTTGTGGCCTGCCTGAGGATCAATAATCAGCAGTGTGCGTATTGAAAATGGAACATCGACCGACCCTGGAATATTGAGTACTCCGTCATTGCGGTTGGGATCCTCGACCTGAATTTCGAAGATTCCTGGGCCTCCATACGTATGGCTACCCCGGTATAGGTTGATTTGAACGTCTCCTTCCAAAAATTCAATGGATTCTCGTTCCAAGCTATCCACCGGCGCTGCATTTTCATCTCCCCAATACAGGTATAACCATGGACGATCAGCAATGGCCGTTGACTTCGTATAAGTGGTGATTAGGACCTCATAGGTCAACCCTTCCATATGAGTATAGGTGATTTCACCCGCACGATTGTGAGTCGCATTCGCTGAATAGGAAACGCTCCAAGCGAGCATGACTAGGATGGAACAGATTTGAACGTGGCGGCCCCAAATTTGGAGGAAGTGAATTCTTGCAAAATGCATCAGCTCCTGCAAGTTAAGACATGCGACGCATCAGTTACCTTTGCCCCAGCAAATGGCATCTAAAAAAAACCCAACGCGTGTCGGCTTCAGTGCTGGAGATCCCAATGGAATTGGCATCGAGACCATTGTTCGCACGTTTGAAGACGACCGCATGTTCGAGGAGGTGACTCCCGTTCTCTACGCAACAGCAAATTTGGTTGAAGCGGCTTTGGAGCTAACCGGCACGGGGCAAAAACTCCAATGGGCTGTAGTCGATGGCGCAGAATCTGCGAAAGATGAGCAATTGAATGTCGTCGCCATCCAAGAAGAACCATGGCCCCTCAATTGGGGAAACATTTCTCCTGACGCTGGAGCTTTCGCCATGAAGTCGTTGGATCGGGTTGTCCAAGATCTGGCTGCTACCAAAGTGGATGTGTTGGTGACTGCACCCATTCACAAGGAAGCCATGAGAAGCAGCAACTTCAAATTTCCAGGACACACTGAATACTTGGCCAACGTCGCGAACGTAGACGAGGTTCTGATGCTGTTGGTGGCAGGGGAATTGCGTGTCGGGATTTGCACGGGTCACATTGCACTCAAAGAAGTCTCTTCAGCCATAACCCCTGATTTGATTTGCCGTAAGGCCCGACTGATGCATGAGTCCCTCTTGCGTGATTTCGGTATCCCCAGCCCGCGAATTGCGATTTTAGGACTGAACCCCCACGCTAGTGACAACGGGCTAATGGGAGACGAAGAAAAACGCGTCATTGCACCGGCGGTAAAAACATTGGAACAAGAAGGGAAGTTGGTTCTCGGACCTTATGCTGCGGACGGCTTTTTCGGGTCTGGAGCAAATAGAAATTTTGATGGAGTGTTGGCCATGTACCACGACCAAGGTTTGGCCCCATTCAAAGCGATGAGTTTTGGCAATGGAGTCAATTTCACCACCGGACTTCCCGTGGTTCGCACCAGCCCAGATCACGGGACCGGCTTCGATATTGCAGGGAAAGGGATTGCGACAGCAGACTCCATGAGGGCCGCCGTCTTCTTAGCACGAGATATCCGAACGAACCGTCAAGAATTCCGCACCTACGGTGCCAATCCGTTGCCCATTCAATCGCGCACAAGGAGGGATGACGATCGAGGTAGGCACTGATTCGTTCATGAATTCCGTCGGATGCAATATTCCAACGGAGTCATTTGTTCAATAGGCTCATTCAACCTACCTTTGCACTCCCCAAAATCTGGAGGCCCGTGGATCACTTGGCACCTTTTCGAATTCCCTTCGTGGGATTGAAGCCTGGAAAACACGAATTTCAGATGGAGGTGGATGCAACGTTCTTTGATTCTTTTCCTTTTTCTGAAATCACCCAAGCCTCGGGTTTGGTGGAAGTCACGTTGGATAAATTAGGCAGCCGATTGGTTTGCTTGGTGAATTTTACGGGGCGCTGTTTGACCCCATGTGACCGCTGCTTAGCTGAGATGGAAGTGTCGCTCGATTTTACAGAGCGCTTGATCGCTCAATTGGGCGGCCAAACCGACTTAGAAAGTGATATTTGGACGTTGGGGACCGAGGTGCATGAGTTGAATCTCGCGCAACCGGTTTTCGAATGGATTCATTTGTGTTTACCGTTTCGACGGGTGCACGAGTCAACAGACTCTTGCGACCCTTTGATGCTAAGTCACTTGAATGCTTCGCAACGAGCCAAACAAGATGAAAAAGGAAATGATGATGATGACGATGCAGTAGACCCACGTTGGAACGCATTGAAAGACTTGAAATAACCTTTTGTCATGGCACATCCTAAAAGACGCCAGAGTACTTCGCGCTCGCGCAAACGCCGTACGCACGACTCATTAACTGCCCCTAAAGTGGCTACCTGTCCCACCACGGGTCAACCGCATTTGTTCCACCGTGCCCACTGGCATGAGGGGAAATTATATTACAAAGGCAAGGTGGTGATGGAAAAGGCTGAAGCCTGATTCCACCGCCTTATCGCCGTGACGTTCGATTTGAACGTCAAAAAAAGGGAAGATCCGTCTTCCCTTTTTTTTGTTATTTGGAATCTAGGTCAATCGGCACTTTGTGGGGTTAACAGGCCAAACTTCTTGTTTTCCGCATGCAAGCACGACCTAACTTTACCCGCTATTTCATGATTTAATCTGATCAGACCCATGCACGCTGCCATTACTGCCGTTGCCGGACACCTTCCTGACCACATTTTGACCAATGCTGATTTGGTAAAGATGGTCGACACCAATGACGAGTGGATTCGATCAAGAACAGGTATCGAAGAGCGACGAATATTAAAAGAGCCTGGACTTGCAACTTCGGACATGGGGGCCGAAGCTGTCAAAGAACTTCTTAAAAAACGAGGCATCGACGCCACGGAGATTGACTTGATTATTGTGGCCACTGTGACGGCTGACATGCATTTTCCAGCAACGGCCAATTTGATAGCCCACAAAGTCGGAGCCGTGAATTCGTGGGGATACGATTTGAGTGCAGCCTGCTCTGGTTTCCTTTTTGCATTGGCAACCGGAGCGCAGTTTATTGAAGGAGGACGCTATAAAAAGGTGGTTGTTGTGGGGGCAGACAAAATGAGCTCCATTGTCGATTATTCAGATCGCACAACCTGCATCCTTTTTGGTGATGCCGCAGCAGCCGTTCTTCTTGAACCCACTGAGGAAAACGGAATCATCGATCACAAACTTCATGTTGATGGATCCGGTGCACAACAACTTCGGCAAAAAGCCGGAGGGTCTTTGCACCCGCCCACCCACGCCACTGTCGACGCTAAAGACCATGTCATTTACCAAGACGGTCCATCCGTGTTCAAAGCTGCGGTGAAGGGAATGGCGGATGTGAGCTACGAAATCATGGAACGCAATCAATTGGAGCCAGATGATGTGGCTTGGTTGGTTCCACACCAAGCCAATCTGCGCATCATCGATGCCACGCAAAGGCGCATGGGATTGCCTCATGAAAAGGTGATGATCAATATCCAGAAATACGGAAATACCACGGCAGCTACCATTCCGCTTTGTTTGCGCGATTGGGAAAGCAAGCTGAAAAAAGGCGATAATCTGATTTTGGCCGCTTTTGGAGGGGGCTTCACTTGGGGGGCTGTCTACCTCAAATGGGCATATGACACGAAAGCCTGAAAGGAGAGGAAGCCCGTTGGGCGTTCGTTCCCGTTAATTCCTACCTAAATTCGCCCATTAAATTGTCTGAGAATGACCATTAACGAAATTCAAGACCTCATCAAATTCATTGCGAAAGCAGGAGTAACAGAGGTTGAAATCGAAAAAAAAGATTTCAAAATCACCATCAAATCGCAAATGCCCAAGCGCAAAGGCGAACCCGAATCGGTGATTCAAGTCCCCGTAGCTATTGCTCCGCATGCAGCAGGAGTTCTGCCCGAAGCACCGGTAATTCAAGAGGTAGCTCCTGCAGTTATAGAGGCCGAAAGCGATAATTACATCACAGTGAAGTCTCCCATGATTGGAACCTTTTATCGCCGCTCAGCACCTGACAAAGATACTTTTGTTGAAGTCGGCCAATCTATCAAGAACGGAGATGTTTTATGCGTCATCGAAGCGATGAAACTATTCAATGAAATCGAATCTGAGGTTACCGGGAAAATCGTCAAGTTCTTGGTGGATGACAATTCACCCGTGGAATACGATCAACCTTTATTTCTGGTAGATCCTTCTTGATCTGAACGCCATGTTCAAAAAAATACTGATTGCCAATCGCGGAGAAATTGCACTCCGCGTGATTCGCACATGCAAGGAAATGGGAATCAAAACCGTTGCCGTTTATTCGACAGCGGATGCAGATAGCTTACATGTCCGTTTTGCCGATGAAGCGGTATGCATTGGACCTCCAAAGAGTTCCGAGTCATACTTGGTCATCCCCAAGATTATCGCTGCGGCTGAAATCACCAATACCGATGCCATCCATCCTGGTTACGGATTTCTTTCCGAAAATGCGGATTTCTCTCGCATTTGCGCCGAAAACAACATCAAGTTTATCGGAGCGAGGCCTGAAATGATTGAAGCCATGGGAGACAAGGCCTCCGCTAAAGCAACCATGAAAAAAGCTGGAGTTCCTACCATTCCTGGAAACGAGGGGATTTTGGAGAGCTTGGAAGATGCTGAAAAAAGCGCCAAGGAGATCGGCTATCCTGTCATGCTCAAAGCCACTGCAGGAGGGGGAGGAAAGGGAATGCAGGTATGCCATGATGAAAAGGGACTGGCTGAAGGGTGGGAGTCTACCCGTCGCGAAGCAGGCGCTGCATTTGGAAACGATGACATGTACATGGAGAAATTTGTGGTCGAGCCTCGGCACATCGAAATCCAAATTGCGGCCGATCAACGTGGAAAGGCGTGTCACTTGTCAGAACGTGATTGTTCCATTCAACGCCGACATCAGAAATTGGTTGAAGAAACGCCTTCTCCCTACATGACGAATGAACTTCGAGAGGAGATGGGGACCGCTGCCATCAAAGCAGCTGAAGCCGTTAAATATGAAGGCGTCGGGACGGTGGAGTTTTTGGTGGATGCAAACCGGGATTTCTATTTCATGGAAATGAACACCCGCATCCAAGTGGAACACACCATTACGGAAGAAGTGGTGAACTACGATTTAATCAAAGAGCAGATCAAATTGGCTGCGGGAGAAAACATCAGCGGAAAGAATTACTATCCGCAAATGCATGCCATCCAATGCCGAATCAATGCCGAAGATCCAGATCGGGATTTCGCGCCATGCCCTGGGACGATCAGCGTCTATCACGCACCTGGTGGACACGGCGTTCGCTTGGACACGCATGTATATGCTGGATACCAAGTCCCGCCATTCTACGACAGCATGATTTCCAAATTGATTGTCGTTGCTCAAACACGCGAAGAGGCCATCCTCAAGATGCAACGCGCCTTGGACGAATACATCATTGAAGGGATTAAGACGACCATTCCATTTCATCAACGGCTGATGAGAAATGACCGCTTCCGCAGTGGGGATTTCACAACCGCATTCATGGAGGAAGAAACGGTTTAACCATCCCGTATTCAACACAAGAAAAGCCGGTTCTACTTTGTAGTCCGGCTTTTTTCAATAATACCTGTCGTGGAGTGGCCCTTGACGAATGGAATGACTTGGACACTTCCCCCATTGGCTCGTGTCTCAACCGAACCCACGATAAAGGTCGGATCGCTGGAATCTTTGCAATCTGGGTCATAGTCTCCTCCTTTGACAAGAACATCAGGTCGTATTTCAGCAATCAGGATGGCCGGGGTGTCATCTGTGAACTCCACGACCAGGTCTACCGAGCGCAACCCCTCAAGCACCTTTTTCCGATCGCTCGCTTGATGGACAGGTCGATTTGACCCTTTTCCCAACCTCCTCACGCTTTCATCGCTATTGAGGCCAATGATAAGCCTGTGACCCAGTTTTTGAGCCGCAGCCAAATACGTCACGTGGCCAACATGCAAAATGTCGAACACTCCGTTGGTGAATACCAATTGGTCTCCGGCATCACGCCAAGTATTGATTTGCTTATTCATTGAAGAGGAAAGAATCGATTTCATCCTTTTTTCAAAGATTCGAATGCCCTATCACGTTTGATGCCATACCACATTAAAGCCAGATAAGCGATTCCTCCCGTCACGATGATCATGACCGTTTGTGTCATCCAAATTACGTTGGCTACAGCAAACCCTATCTCCTGCGTGTAGCCTAGGGATCCAAAACCCAACATCACCGCCCAGTGATATGCGCCAATTCCCCCAGGCGCTGGCATGACCATGCCAAACCCTCCTGCTACCATAATGAAGATGGCTTGCAGGACCGTGATTTCAGCAACCGCTGAAATGCTTTTAAAAATCAACCAGGCCATCATGAAGTACATAACCCAAATGAAAAGCGTATGAAGCATAAACAAACCCTTTCGCTGCATATTTCTTATGCTCCCCAAGCCGGACCATACCCCTTTAAAAAATCCAACGGCCTTTTGAAATATCGACCACTGTCTTAAACGGTCTCGAAATATGAATATCGCCACGCCTATAACAACGCCCAAAACGACCAGCGGTATCCCTTGTTCAAACGATGGAAGTTGTGCGTCCGTTACGAGTCCCTGAAATGCCTCGAGGTTTCCAAAAACCCCAATCATGGTCAACACCATCAACAAGACCAAGTCAACTACACGCTCGCTAATGACCGTGCCAAACAATTGATCAACAGGAATGTCGTCCGTTTGATTCAACGCTCCGCACCTTGCCAATTCCCCACTTCGAGGAACAAAGGTGTTAGCGAAATATGCAAAGGCCACGGAATGAACACTGTGAAAGGGGTTGGGCTTGTGTCCCAATGGCTCCAAGAGAATCTCCCAACGCAATCCGCGACTCACAATGGCCAAATAACCCATCAAAAAAGACAATCCGATAGCTGACCAAGATGCTGAGCGCATGTCATTCCACAAGGCGTCCTTATCCTCTACCATGGAAAATGCCATGGAAAACAGCGCGACTCCTATCCCCGTGAAAATCACGTATTTGATCAGGTTTTTCCAATTCATCCTTTCAAACGATTCGTGGCAGTATCAGGAAATACCAAAATAGGTTGATGCACTTTGGCTTCTTCCGGGGTCATTTGAGCGTAAGCAATAACAATGATCAAATCCCCCTCTTGAACACGACGCGCAGCCGGTCCATTCAAACACACTTGACCCGAACCACGCTCACCGGTGATGACATACGTCTCCAAACGTTCTCCGTTATTGACGTTGACGATTTGAACCTTTTCACCATCGAACAAGCCCGCAGCATCCATCAAGTCCGAGTCCAATGTGATGGATCCGATGTAATTCAAATCTGCCTGTGTCACCGTCAATCGATGCAATTTAGCCCGCAGCATGGTTATCAACATGCCGCAAAAGTATGAATTCCTGATGCATCATCCGGTGAACTCTACCCAGGAAACTGCAAAGTCCGTTATTCCATTTCAACCACCCATTGAACCGTCACCCTCCGGTCCATCTTTGGCTGACCCGATGCGTGCCGATCCCCAAATCCAGCTACCTCGGTTCTATCGGGAGACACGCCCAGATTGCTGGCAATTCCAGCTGCATAATCCGCTCGTTGAATGGACAATACGGCATTTGCTTGGGGAGATCCTTTCCCGTCAGTATGACCCTCAATGCGGAGTTTAAGGTGCTCCGGCCAATGACCATCCTGGTCCCGAAATGAATTCAACCACTCAATCAATTCCTGCTGATCATTTCCGGCGAGAACGGCACGAGAAGTTTCGAATCGACCAACCCAAGGTGCAAAGTTTTCCAACAACACACTTCCGTCACTTTCAGATGGCCGCCCCCATCTCCCCAATCTATCCAGTGGCAACATATCGAAGACAAAAGCTTTGCCCCCTTCCAATCGGTAACTCCGAATCCTGCGCCAACCCTTCCAGAAGCCATCCAAGCATTCGCCAGTTTCACATCGCTCATACACGAGGCAAATCGCCCCATCTGGTAAATTCCCCCTTTTCTTTTTCGACTCAAAACGAACCTCAACTGCTGCATCTAAAACCAATGGGCCCAATATCACCCTTCCCAAATCATCCACATCGCCATGAAATACGTGCGGTCCACCGCGCTCGGCAATTCGCACAGTCATACCAGTCAATGATTCCCGATGGTAACGCAATTCTAACGCGATATCCGTAGCACGGGCGGACTCATCCCCTGTTACTTCACGCGCACCCACCCACCATAAATCCACTCCGCCTTCTCCGCCCATGCGTACAGCTGAAACGTAAAATCCTGATGCATCCGATTCTCCCGCGGGCAAGGCCGCCAATTCATCCCCCGATGAATTCACTTGATCCCCGATGTTAGCAAAGCTCTTGTACATATCCAATCGATTCGAACGGTACACATCAAACCCCCCTTTCCCACCTTGTCGATTGGAGCCAAAAATCAAGTCTCCTCCATGGAAATTCGGGAAAACTTCTTGTTCCGGACTATTTAATTCATCCAAAGGCTGGGGAATGGACCATGAGTCGTTTTCCTTTTGCGCCATGAAGAGATCCAACTGTCCATCCGGCATCCAAACACTGAGTACCATGACGCCCCTTTCCGCATCGACCGCAGCATGCTGAATCTCCCCCAATCCCGACCATTCTGGAAAACGGTTGGCGGTCAACGCGGTAGAAACTGGTTCCGCAAAATCCGACCAACCCATTTGTCGAACAGCCGTAAAGTCCTCCCTTTCGGCTAAAAACCATTGGTCGCCAAACTCCGTCCGCTCCTGCACCCCCAGCCGTCCGAAATACAATTCATCACCGTCCCACCCAATCAGAACCTCATCCCCGCGAGAATTTAAATCTGACAAGGGTTCCGCAATCCATGGTTCAGTATCCTGCGCGAAAGGCTCTATTGAACAACACGCCAACATGGAAAAGAAACAACCCCAGCTCCTCATGACATCCCTCTTTTAGATCGACCAGCCTTTTTCCAAGCTTGCCAAACTTCCATGGCCTCATCATACCAATTTCCTCCAAACCGGCGCACCAACGCCGATTTGCAGAATTCCAAAACGGTGATATTGGATGAAGCCCCACACGTACGAGCTCCATCGCAAATGGTCCAACGATGCACATTCAGCGCAGTAAAGTCTGTCAGCTCTTTGGCCCGGATTGGATACAAGTGACACGAAATCGGCTTCATCCAATCCGTTTCACCTCGGCGCCATGCTTGTTCAAAGGCACATTTCACCGTGCCGTTTGCGTCGAAAGTGGCATAGACGCATTCCCTCCCACCAATAATGGGCGTCACAAAATCTCCATCTGTATCCAACTCAAACAATCCGACTTGGTCAATGACCTCCAAGGCCTCAGGACGCAAATGAGGCCGGATCGTTTCGAACACTCCTTCAATCTTTTCCAATTCTGCCTCTGTCAAAGGCGCTCCACTTTCCCCTTCCACGCAACACGCGCCTTTGCACTTGGACAAGTCGCATGCGAAAAGTTCATCAAACACATCTTCCGAAACCAGGGCGTCACCAATTGCAATCATATCGACTAAATTAGTTCGGGTTGACCGGAAGACCACTTTTTCAGAGCCCTTAGGACTAAATTTGTGAAGATGGCATTGGGATGGCAACATAAAACGCATTGGATTAGCGACCGCATGGCCCGACTGCGCCCTTTGAATGCAACCCGGTTGCGCAACATGGCCTCGTTGCATCAAGGGTATCGAAAGGCGAAAGCAGGAAAAGAGGTAATTCAGCGGGCTTACCCCTCGAGCCTCAGCATTGAACCCACCACTTCTTGCAATTTACGTTGCCCCGAATGTCCTTCGGGATTGCGGTCATTCAGCCGCCCGACAGGAATGTTGGAACCCACTCAACTGGATGCGCTCTTGCAAGAAATTGGTCCTTATCTCGTCTACGCAAATTTGTATTTCCAAGGTGAACCATACCTCCACCCAGCCATGGATCAGTTGGTCGCTTCTTGCAAGAAGCATGGTGTATACACCTCAACTTCCACAAACGCGCATTTCTTACGCCAAGAACGAGCCGAAGCCATTGTAGAATCTGGATTGGATCGTTTGATCATCAGCATCGATGGCGCTACGCAAGAAACATACAGTTCTTACCGTATTGGGGGCCGATTGGACAAAGTGATTGAGGGCACCCAAAATGTGCTCAACGCTCGAAAAAAACGAAGTAAAAGAAAATCACCTCATGTGGTTTGGCAATTCTTAGTCGTTGGACCCAACGAGCATGAAATTCCCGAAATTCGACGGATGGCTAAAGCCAGTGGCGTGGACGAATTGGTCATCAAAACAGCTCAAATAGATGCCCCCCACGACACCCATCCGCTGTTGACGAAAGACCCGGAATTGAGGCGCTATGATCCTGATAAAAATGGGCGATGGCTGCTGCGAAACCCAATGGATGATGAGTGTTGGAGAATGTGGCAGGGATGCGTCATGACGTGGGATGGGAAGGTGGTTCCTTGTTGCTTCGACAAGGATGCCGAACATGCGATGGGAACGTTCGGTGATCAGCGTTTTGAAGATATCTGGTTCTCTCCTCAATACCAGGCCTTTCGCAAACAAATCTTCACAGACCGCAGCTCGATTGAAATGTGCCAGAATTGCTCGGAGGGAACGCTCGTCTACGCGTGACTTCACTTCTCTCGGGTAGATTCCGTTAATTGCAGGCCATGGCGTCCGTCCAATCGATTGCCCAATTCTTCCATTGGCGAAAATGGATTCTTCCCGTTTTACTTGGGACAGGGGCGGCTTGTGCCTTGTTTTGGCTAGGCTTAAACCAAGATGTTTTGGATCCGGCAACTGGAGCCAAAATCACCTCTTGGAAACTCTTGCAAACCTTTACTTGGAGCAATAGAGCGACGTGGGCCTTACTGGGGATGTTGGGCTGCATCTTTTTCAGAGACTTGGGATACATCATTCGATTGCACATCCTGTCCATGAAAGTGTTTGGTTGGCGCCGGGCATTTGAAAACATCATGCTTTGGGAATTGGCATCGGCTCTGACCCCCAGCGTGGTCGGCGGGTCGGCTGTGGCGGTCTTGATTTTGAAACGTGATGGCATGACGTTGGGCCAAAGCACAGCGACGGTGTTCATCACTGTTTTGATGGATGAAGCCTTCTATTTGATTGCCGTCCCGGTGTTTTTTCTTTGGGGCATGTGGTACGGGCACGCGTTTTTCCCATCGTCAGAATGGCTTTCAGGATCTATTCCGCTGCTCTTCTTCATAGCGTACTCGTTGATTGCCCTCTTCACTTTGATCATCTTGTGGGGCATCATCCTTTCGCCCAATAGAACGTACCGAGGATTGCAAAAAATAGCCTCGATTCGGCGCATATCCCGATGGGAAAAACCCATCCGTTCATGGTCGGAAGATTTGCTTTTGGCTTCTCAAAGTATCCGTTCGAAACCATGGCGATTCTGGCTAGGAGCGATGGGTGTAACCACCATGAGTTGGACCGCTCGCTTCTTTACGTTAAACATGATTCTTCTTGTGTTCTTCGAATCCGTTCCGCATGCTGCCATTGTCAGTCGGCAATTGGTTCTGTGGTTGATCATGACCTTCAGTCCAACCCCGGGCTCCTCAGGCTTAGCAGAATTCGCTCTACCCGCGATGATCGGCGATATGTTGGGACTGGGATACCTCGCAATCGTCGCCGTCATTTGGCGACTAGCGACCTATTTCTTGTACCTCGTGATGGGCGCTATCGTACTACCTCATTGGCTCGTCCGCACGCAATCGAGTCAAAATAAATTGCCGAAAGAACGAGGTGCCTGAATGGCCTTCGCATCCAGTGTTTCACTCCTTACCTTTGAGATTCAATGAAAAACAACCAATCCATAGGCAAAGGCACCCGAGCCGTACATGCGGGTGTAGAGCCGGATCCCTCGACAGGAGCAATCATGACTCCAATTTTCCAAACTTCCACCTATGTGCAAGAAGCGGTAGGCGTCCACAAGGGATGGGAATATTCGAGGAGCCACAACCCCACTCGCGCCGCATTGGAGTCCGCTTTAGCTACGTTGGAAAACGGAACCCACGGATTGGCTTTTGCTTCTGGTTTAGCGGCCATCGACACAGTTCTCAAAACGCTCAAACCTGGGGATGAGGTCATCTCAGGCGAAGATTTGTATGGAGGAACTGCCCGGTTGTTTCGAGCCAACTATGCGCCGATGGGGATTGTATTCCACTTTGTGGACACGCAGCAACCAGCCATGGTAGAAGCTGCTATCAACGAAAACACCCGATTGGTTTGGTTGGAAAGCCCAACCAACCCGGTGATGCAAATCACCGACATCGCGGCCATCGCAGCCTTGACAAAACCCCGCGGAATTTTACTGGCAGTGGACAACACCTTTGCATCGCCTATGTTGCAACGCCCCATTGAACATGGTGCGGATATCGTGATGCATTCGGTCACCAAATATCTAGGTGGGCACAGCGACGTCGTCATGGGCGCCTTGATTTCTGCCAGTGCCGAAATCAATGCTCCGCTTCAGACCATCCAAAATAACTGTGGGGCCATTGCTCAACCGTTCGATTCGTTTTTGGTGTTGCGCGGTTTAAAAACCCTTCATTTAAGGATTGAGAGGCATTGTGCCAATGGACGAAAAATCGCCCATTGGTTGTGCGAACACCCGGGCGTCGGAAAAGTCTATTGGCCCGGTCTCGAAGATCATCCAGGGCATGCCATTGCAGCTCGTCAAATGGATGATTTCGGTGGAATGATTGGATTTGAAATTGCCACCAAGAACGAAGAGCAAGCCAAAGCAATTGTAGCCTCTACTGAACTCTTCACCCTCGCTGAATCGCTCGGAGGAGTGGAATCTCTCATCGAACATCCTGCCGCCATGACCCACGCCAGCGTCTCCGCTGAGGTCAGAGCTAAACTTGGAATTTCTGGCGGATTCATTCGTCTCAGTGTCGGGGTGGAAGATGCGAAAGACCTCATTGCAGACTTGGATCAGGCTTTCAAAAAAGCGGGCGTTTGACAGCATGAAGAAGCCTTCTTCTCTCCATCCTGAAAAGATGGCCGTTGTGGGTGCCGGTTTAGTTGGCAGCCTTTGGGCCCTCATGTTGGCGCAACGGGGGCATCAAGTCGATGTTTATGAACGGCGATCGGACCCGCGCATTGGACCGGCCAAAGGAGGAAGAAGCATCAACTTGGCATTGAGTGATCGGGGATGGCGGGCCCTTGAAAAAGCGGGGATTTCCGAGGAAGTAAGGAAAATTGCTCTTCCCATAGAAGGTCGACTGATGCATGCCATTGACGGAACGCTGACCTTTCAGCGTTATGGCTTGCCTGGCGCTCCCGGATTGCATGGCGATCCACAATGCATTTACTCCGTCTCTCGAGCAAATTTAAATAGGCTCTTGGTCGAGTCTGCCGAAAATCACACCGATGTCAACTTTCACTTTGGACAGAAGTGTGTTCATGCTGATTTTCAAAAGGCCGAATTGACGCTGGAAAAACAATCTGGCGCCACCGACGTGGTTTCATACAACCGAGTTTTTGGAACGGATGGGGCTTTCAGTGCCGTGCGCGATCGCATGATGCGATCCGATCGTTTCAACTTCGAACAGCGTTATCTGGAGCACGGGTACAAAGAAGTTTCCATGCAACCCGATGCTGAAAGTGCTTTCAAAATGCGTTCTGACGCCCTGCATATCTGGCCACGGGGAGAATTCATGTTGATGGCCCTTCCCAATCCAGATGGGACGTTCACCTGCACCTTGTTTGCCCCGTATGCGGGGCCTAACGGATTGGATGGATTGCAAACGCGGGAACAAACAGCAACGTATTTCGAGACGCATTTTCCAGATGTCCTGCCATTGATTCCGGATTTGCTTGACCAATGGGAGACGAATCCTGTCAGTTCGTTGGTCATGACCCGTTGTCACCCATGGCACGAAGGAGATACAGCCTGTTTGATGGGAGATGCCGCACATGCCATCGTTCCTTTTTACGGGCAAGGGATGAATAGCGGCATGGAAGATTGCAGTGTGTTGATTGATTTGTTGGATAGCATGGAACATCCCGATCAATGGGGCGAAGTTTTTCAGGCATACACCGATGCACGTAAACCTGCTGGTGACGCCATTATGGAACTGGCCCTTAGAAACTACATTGAAATGCGGGACAAAACCGGTGACCCCAAATTTTTACTGCAAAAACGCATTGAATCGAAATTGGCCACCATTTACCCGGGTCGATGGATCCCTCTGTACTCTCAGGTCACCTTCAGCCATACGCCTTATCATCATGCCCTGGAGGCTGGTTTAAGGCAAGATCGAATCATGGCGAGCATTTTGAGTCGACCAAAAATTGAAGAAACCTGGGACAGTCCCGAAGTTGCCCAAGCTGCTATTGAAGCCTTGGAAAAAACACACTGATGACATGAGAACGCTGGTCGTCATTTCACTATTGCTTTCGCTCTCGGCCAACGCCGGAGCGCAGCAATTGGATTTATTTGATTCCGAACAGCTTCGTTATGCAGGAAAAGGTTGGTCATGGGGAATTGGATGGCATGTTTTGACAGCAAGTCCCGCAAATCCCTCAGATCAATGGATTGTTGCCAATGCTGATGGTGGGTTGGACACCATGCACGTTGGGGGTTGGGAAAACCAAGGTGGGCAAGCTCTTCGATTGGGCATATCCCATTGGCGGGTATTTGAGAATCCTATTTTATTTGATCGTTGGTGCATTGAAGTCGCTGGAACACGTAACAAAGTGGACGCTATGTTTACGGGATTGGTGGCAGGGTCCGACAGTTCGCTTTTTTTGAACTCTTTGCATGATCAAGGGCAATCCACCCTGACCATCCAAACGGCCATTCAAGTCTATCGCTCCATTGAACTTTTACCCGATTTTTTTTTCGAAGGCCATCTAGGTGTGGGGTTTGATTATGAAATCAACCCAACTTTCGAACGCATCGGGCCGGACTCTCTATTCATCCCTTGGGAAAGGCCCTCAGATTGGCGAGTTGCACTCGAGGGGGGTATTGGACTAGGCATTCACACTCAAGGAGGCCGCTACCTCCGTTTGGTGCTCAATACAGATTTGGTCCAGTTAAAACCCACCAGCATTCAAGGAGGAGGCAACTTCGATTGGATGGATGGGAGCTACCGTCCATGGCAGATCAGCTTGCAATGGGATTTCTTGAAGCGAAAGCCCGCAGCATCATGCGCCGGTGAGCCAGAAGGCCAACCGGGCAGAGATCTATTTGGTCCAAAAATGCGCAAAAAGATGCGCAAAAAGATGCGCGGAGGAAGCAAGCGTCAATAGCCTAATCCTCGTCAGCACAGAGTTCCACAAGTACTTTTGCGGAGTCTGCCGGGTGAAGAAACACAATGGTTTTGCCATCCGCACCAGGCTTTGGCCCTGAAACAACACGATACCCTATCGCTGTTAACCTCGTTATTTCACTCTGCAAATCATCCACATGGAATGCCAAATGATGCAGCCCTTCGCCCCGTTTTTCAATATGCTTGGCGATTGGACCGTCATCTGAAATTGATTCCAACAACTCCACCTTGCTTTCGCCTACCTGAAAAAAGCTAACCGAAACCTGCTCGTCTAGCACCTTTTCCCGCTTGAAAGGAGGTGAGCCCAGTAAATCAGCAAAGATTCGCTCAGCATCCTTCAGGCTTTTTACAGCAATCCCCACATGTTCAATCCTCTTCATTTTGTTTCGATGGTAGTCAGCATGCCAAATGTAACGACTGAAGAGACCATCTTTCATGGCAATATGGGGAAGCATATGCCATCCTCCATCGCTAACTTCGCTCCATGAGCAATGACACAACACAATGGATGCCCGTCGAATTGACGGGAAAAACAGCGGTCGTTTGCGGCGCTTCTCAAGGTATTGGCCTTGCAACGGCCCAACATCTAGCCGGGTTGGGAGCTAGAGTCATCCTGATGGCGCGAAATAAAGGCAAGCTCGAAATCGCTCTTGCCACGTTATCTGAACCGTCAAGGCATGATTATGCGGTAGCCGATTTTAGCGACTCAAGTCTGGTGAAAACCGCGATTCAAAGCATCGTTGAACGGGAACCAGTACATATCCTCGTCAACAATACCGGTGGACCTGCTGGTGGGCCCATTACGGAAGCCAAGCCTGATGCATTTATCAAAACCTTTGAGCAACATCTGATTTGCAATCAACTCTTGGCACAGGCTGTCCTTCCTGGCATGAAAACCGCTGGATACGGCCGGATCATCAACGTCATCAGTACCAGTGTCAAGCAACCTCTTGCTGGGTTAGGCGTGAGCAATACCGTTCGAGGAGCGGTAGCAAGCTGGGCGAAAACATGGGCAAACGAAGTTGGACCATCGGGAATCACCGTCAACAACGTATTGCCCGGAGCAACCAATACGAGTCGACTGGATGAGATTGTTCATTCGAAAGCTGAGAAAACAGGCCAAAGTGCAGCGGACATCCGCAGCCAAATGGCATCAGCTGTCCCCTTGAAACGCACCGGTGAACCCGAAGAGGTGGCCCGAGCCATCGCATTTCTCGCCTCGCCATCAGCCAATTACATTTCTGGAATTAATTTACCGGTAGATGGGGGCCGAACTTTGTCCCTTTAAATTAGCTTTGCCTCGCTAAACGTTAATATACACGTTGATGTCCCACTCTCACCAGGCGCAGATTGATGCCTTTATGGCCCAAGTCACTGCCCAAAACCCGCATGAACCTGAGTTCATACAAGCGGTGCAAGAGGTCGCTGAGACCGTCATTCCTTTTATTGCTAACCACCCTCAATATGCGGAGCACCGCATTTTGGAACGCATGGTTGAGCCGGAAAGAACCATCATTTTCCGCGTACCGTGGACGAATGACCAAGGAGAAGTCCAAATCAACCGAGGTTACCGTGTGGAATTCAATTCAGCAATCGGTCCTTACAAAGGTGGATTGCGATTCCACCCAACGGTGACGTTGAGCATATTGAAATTCCTCGGCTTCGAGCAAGTATTCAAAAACAGCCTAACCACATTGCCCTTGGGTGGTGGAAAAGGTGGTTCCGATTTCAACCCCAAGGGCAAGTCGGACACCGAAGTCATGCGGTTTTGCCAAAGCTTCATGACAGAACTGTCCCGCCACATCGGGCCAAATACCGACGTTCCTGCTGGAGACATCGGTGTAGGAGGTCGTGAAATCGGATACCTGTTTGGTCAATACAAGCGACTGCGCAACGAGTTCACAGGTGTACTAACTGGAAAAGGCCGCAATTGGGGTGGATCACTGATCCGTCCAGAAGCAACAGGATACGGAGCCGTTTATTTCGCAGCGGAAATGCTCCGAACCAAAGGCCAGAATTTCGATGGGAAATCCGTCGTCGTCTCGGGATCAGGAAACGTCGCGCAATACGCCGTTGAAAAATGCATCCAAATGGGAGCCAAGGTGTTGACCATGTCAGACTCCAAAGGGTACATCCATGATGCCAATGGCATCGATGCCACGAAGCTGGCTTGGATCATGGACTTAAAAAACAACAAGCGCGGCCGTATTGAATCATACGTTCAACAATATCCTGGAGCATCGTTCCATGCTGGAGAGCGTCCATGGGGAGTCGCCTGCGATGCGGCTTTCCCGTGTGCTACCCAAAACGAATTAAACGGTGATGAAGCCGCCAAATTGATTGCCAATGGTTGCCAAGTAGTGACTGAAGGTGCCAACATGCCGAGCACTCCAGAAGCGATTGAAGCATTCCAAGAAGCACGGATTCTCTTTACTCCTGGAAAAGCATCCAATGCGGGTGGAGTTGCGACGAGCGGTTTGGAAATGTCTCAAAACAGTCTGCGCATAAGCTGGTCACGCGAAGAGGTAGATGAGCGTTTGCTCAACATCATGAAGGACATCCATGCCCAATGCGTCACGTATGGAACAGACGAAAGTGGATATGTGGACTACGTGAGAGGAGCCAACATTGCAGGTTTTGTGAAAGTAGCCGATGCGATGATTGACCAAGGAGTCGTCTAACGAAATCAACCACCGAACGATTTGACGCCCCCTGTCGCGATTATCGCGTGCAGGGGGCGTTATCTTTGACCCATGCTCACAGGATTTCAACACCTCCATAGCGCCCTCCGTTGGGTCGTTTTGACACTCATCATCGTCACCCTTATTCAAGCTTGGATGGGGAAACGAAATGGAAAAGCTTTTTCTGCTCAACAAGCTAAAATGGGCTTGGTTTCCATGATCAGCATGCACGTTCAGCTGCTCCTTGGATTGGTTTTATAT